>JBCDFM010000048.1:0-21316 GCA_039178015.1 Pseudomonadota bacterium | reverse complement strand
CGGCTTCTTTAATTTTTCCGAGAGCTTGTCTGCCCGCTTTGTCCCCGGCTGCACCCAGGTGGCGGCCATGCGCTCGGACTCTCGCTCTATAGCTTCGCGCTTCTGCGCAAAGCGCTGCCAGCGCTGTTCGTCAATCAAGCCCATTTTGCGGCCCTGTTCAGTCAGACGCAGGTCGGCATTGTCTTCTCGCAATAACAGGCGATACTCCGCGCGGGATGTAAACATACGGTAGGGCTCCGTCGTGCCCATCGTCACTAAATCATCAATCATTACTCCGAGATAGGCTTCATCGCGCCCCGGGCACCAGGGCGCTTCACCCTTGACCGACAGCGCGGCATTTATACCTGCAAGTAAGCCCTGGCCTGCAGCCTCTTCATATCCGGTAGTGCCGTTAATCTGTCCAGCAAAATACAGGCCGGGAACAACTTTGGTCTCGAGGGAAGGGTTCAGATCCCGCGGGTCAAAAAAGTCGTATTCGATAGCATATCCTGGGCGGGTGATATGCGCATTTTCGAACCCGCGAATAGATCGAACCAAGCTAATCTGCACGTCGAAAGGCAGGCTGGTGGAAATGCCATTCGGATACAATTCAGGCGTCTGCAAGCCTTCAGGCTCTATGAATATCTGATGCGAGTCCTTATCAGAAAAACGGTGTATCTTGTCTTCAATACTCGGGCAGTAGCGCGGTCCAATGCCTTCTATGTGTCCGGAGAACATTGGGGATCGATCGAGATTTTCCCTGATAATATCGTGCGTTCGCTCATTGGTGTGCGTAATCCAGCAGCAACGTTGCTCGGGGTGCTCTTCGACAGTGCCCATGTAGGACATTACCGGTAGCGGTCGATCGCCCCACTGCTCATCGAGCTGTTCGAATTCGACGCTGCGCGCATCTATCCTAGGTGGTGTGCCAGTCTTCAGGCGTTCAACTCGAAAAGGCATCTCGCGCAAACGTCGTGCAAGCGCAACAGAGGGCGCGTCACCGGCGCGACCTCCCGCACTCGCATCCAGACCAATGTGAATTTTGCCACCCAGGAACGTCCCAGTCGCCAAGATCACACGGCCTGCCCTGAAGGCCAGCCCCATTTGCGTGATCACGCCGACAACGCGACCACTTTCTAACAGTAAATCGTCAACGGGCTGTTGGAAAATAGAAAGCCCTGGCTGGCTTTCCAGCTGTAGACGAATCGCGCTCTTGTAGAGAACCCGGTCTGCCTGCGCTCGCGTCGCTCGAACGGCGGGGCCTTTGCGCGAATTGAGTATCCTAAACTGTATACCAGCTAAGTCCGTTGCTCGCGCCATTGCGCCGCCCAGGGCATCGACCTCTTTGACGAGGTGGCTTTTGCCGATCCCTCCAATTGCAGGGTTACATGACATCTGTCCCAGGGTGTCGACGCTGTGAGTTAGCAGTAGTGTGCGAGCACCCATTCGCGCTGCCGCCAGGCAGGCCTCGGTACCGGCGTGGCCGCCCCCGACAACAATGACATCGAATTCTTGCGGATACTCCACTGAGTATGGCCTCGCTTTGTACAGGGTGATATGCGAACGGGGGCGAGATTATACGTTGCACAAAGCTGTTGTTCAAAATACGTTCAATCTAGATCTGCTGGGTTTGGACAGAGATTTAACCCTTGTGTACAGTACCGCGGCCCGAACCGACTGGTCGTGCTATCGATAACCTCGGGCGTCAAATGGGAAATTATCAATGGAATGGCTTCTGGCAGCTCTAGCGCTGTTCAATCTGGCATCGATGATCACGGTCTTCTCTGCTCGCGGTGTAGAACGAAAGTCTCCCCCCTGGGCCCTTTTTATCACCGCTGCCCTAACGATCGAATTGGCGTGGATATGGCTGCCACTACAGATATTGATCACCGCGATTCTTATCTACGGGGGCGCACTGCATAGCGGCGTCGGTACGGTGAGTTTAATTATTCTTTTGGGCACCTGGCCCGGGCTTGTGTGGTGTGTCTACCAGAGCAAGCAGGCGGAGTCTGCAATGGAGCAGGGTCTGAGGGCTGCATTGGGGCATCAGTATCGCAATGCCATTCCGCCGAGTGCCAGTCATCTACTGCGCAATCAAGTCACCTTCAATGACTGGGCTAATCCCTTTGGTATGAGGCTGCCGGGCGTAGAGCTTCTCCGGGACATCGCATACGGCCCTGCGGGTATACGCCAACAGTTAGATATTTACCGCCCACAGCATATTCCCGCTGAAGGTTGCCCTGTGTTGCTGCAGATACACGGTGGCGCGTGGATGATTGGCGACAAGGGGACACAAGCTTTGCCCTTGATGAATCACCTGGCCAGCCGCGGCTGGATCTGCGTTGCCGCCAACTACCGGCTCAGCCCGAGCGTCGGATTTCCCACTCATCTGGAGGACTGTAAAAGAGCGCTGTGCTGGATCAGGCGCAACGGCAAAGAATATGGCATGAACCCTGAATTTGTTGCGGTCACGGGTGGTTCTGCCGGCGGTCATCTGTCAGCGCTGATGGGCCTCACCGCCAACCAATTAGACCTGCAGTCCGATACGCCGGATGTAGATACCTCTGTCCAGGCCTGTATCCCTTTTTACGGCATATACGACTTCCTTGTGCGTTTCGAACAGCATCCGAACCGGGCGGCATACGAACATTTTCTGTCTGGTAGAGTGCTGCATGAGTCCATCGAGCAAAATCCTGCTCTCTGGGACTTGGCCTCCCCTATCACGCACATCCACCCTGAGGCGCCCCCGTTCATGATTTTGCACGGGGCTCTTGATTCATTGGCAGCGGCTGCCGAGGGCCGAGTTTTCAGCAAGAAGCTTAGGGAAGTATCGAACAACCCCGTCGCTTATATTGAATATCCTGGCGCAGAACACGGATGGGACGCTATTCACTCAGTGCGCACAGAACACACAATTGACGGTGTACACCGTTTTCTTGAATGGGTTAGGTCTAATGATTACAGCAAGAATCAGCGCTAGACGCTCGCCTGTTTAGCCAGGCGTTCATCCAACCAGTGTTTTAGATCAAACAGTACATCCATGCGCTCTGGCTCGTTGAAGATTTCGTGATAGAGCTGGGGATACATTTTCAAGGTCTTGTCCTTGGAGGTCACCGCACTGTAAAGCTCGCGTGAGCCATCCGGCGCTGTCAACAGATCCGCCTCTCCGTGCATGATCAAAATAGGGATCGAAATCTGCGGGGCCTGACTTTGGACACGTTCCATGCCGGAAAACAGTTCGTAAACCATACGAGCCGACATCTTGCTATGGTTCACTAGTGGGTCAGCCTCATACTCCGCGACGACCTTGGGATCTCGACTAACCCCCCTCGCATCCAGCTGCAGCACTTTGGTGCGGGGAGCTAAAGCAGACAAAAATCGAATGGTCAGGAACTGCATAAACCCTGGCTCGATCTCCGATCTAATGGCTGGGCCAGACAGCACACAGCCTGCGAAGTCATGCTGACGCTTGAGCAAATAGAGGCTTGTCACCAATCCTCCCATGCTATGACCAATGATAAAAAAAGGTATGTCGGTAAAATCACGAATCAATTGATCGTGGAATTTGCTAACCGTCTCTACCAAATCGTTTAGGCTATTGATATGGCCGTATTCGCCCGCAGACTTGCCGTGGCCGGGATGATCCAGGGCCGCGACAGCAAACCCCAGATCAGTGAAGTAGGTTGCCATATATTGATAGCGCCCACTGTGCTCGCCCGCACCGTGAACAATCAACAACACGGCTTTTGGTTTTTCATCGGGTTGCCAGTATCGAAAGTAAACCGGGTCATCCCCGTATCCAACAAAGCTACCCTCGGAGCGCATCATTCTTAAATTCCCTCAGGTGGACTGCAGGGGGTCAGCAATAAACTTACCGACTTCCTGCCACGCTTCGTCCGCTTCCATTAGATCAGGATAAAAAATCTGCCACACATGCACCATATGCGGCCAGCTTTGCAGTCGTGCTATCGAGCCTTCAGCCAAGGCTTTATTGACATACCGCACTCCATCTCCCAGCAACACTTCCGCCTCGCTAGCCTGTACCAGCGTGGGAGGTAAATCTGCCAGATTACCTTGAACCGGAGACACTCTGGCGTCTTTCGGTGACATTCGATTCTGCCACCAGGAAAACCACCATAACAGGGGCAGGGGGACTTTCGCCAAAGAACCAAACAGCGGGCCCAACATGGCGTCGGTTTTAAGATTGGCTTTGAAGGTGGGTGAGCTGAAGGTGCTATCCGTGGTCGGTGAAAAAGCCACTGCAGCATCGGGTCTGCGCAAGCCTTTATCGCGAACCCAGGCTATGAGTGAAAGTGTGAGACTGCCGCCCGCTGAGTCGCCTGCGACATACACCTTGTCCGCCGGGCCGGGCCCGTTTGGACCGTGATCCAAGATCCAGGCATAGGCTCTACGACAATCCTCGATGCCGGCTATTCGCGGATATTCGGGCATCAGTCGATAATCGATAGCAAGCACCACTGCTCCCGTCACCTCTGAAAACCGATTCGTGATATTGCGGTGACTAAGCGGACTGCCAACAACGAATGCACCCCCATGAATATAGAGCACCCTCCGACTAGGATCGGCATTGGGTGCAACCACCCACTCCCCCGGAATGCCCCCCGCGTTAACCTGAGTAAATGTGGCAGCGAACTCCAGCCCATCGGCGAGGCCGTCCATGTACTCGCGCATACGCTTTAATCGCTGTTTTCGCGGTGCTTCGATAAATGTCTGGTTGGTTGCGGCCAGCGAAGCCACCACGGCCTTGTGCTCCTCGCTGGGCTCTTCGCCCACACGGAAGCGCTGCCCAAGAGGGGAATCAAATCTCCTTAAATCCTGGCCACGCAAATAGAAAAAAGTTATGCCAACTACAGCTATCAAAAAAAACAGAACCCAATACACTGACCTTCTCCATCATTATTCGCGACATTAAGCGGGCCTCCGACTCATGAACAGATTAGATGCCGCTACAAAGGGTCGAAGTATAGCCTCATCTGCTGCAGAGGAAGCTAATGGACGGCTTGTCACCTGTCCCTTCAGTCGGTAGCATGCAGCGACTCTTGAAATAACAACAATTCGGAAAAACCCTAATGAATATGTCGGATTATTTTATTCTACCCCCGGTGCTTGGCGTCGGAGGTCTATTGATTGCCTTTATTATTTATCACGTAATGAGTCGTCACAATCATGGTGAAGGCAAAGTCAGCAAGATTGGTGATCAGATCCATCTTGGCGCGATGGTATTCATGGCGCGTGAATATAAGATGCTGAGCATCTTTGCCGTGGTATTGCTGGTCGCGATATTTGTCTCTCCTCTTGGCACAAACACCGCGATCGCATTCATCGCGGGTGCATTGTCGTCAGCGACCGCTGGCTATTTAGGCATGTACGCCGCCACCAAAGCGAACGTGCGCACCGCCGTCGCTGCGCACAACCACGGCCAGGGCATGGCCTTGTCTATCGCGTTCTACGGCGGATCAATAATGGGGCTATGTGTCGCTGCGTTGGGCTTGTTGGGTCTGGGTGCGGTTTATTGGTACTTCGGAGGCGACCCAGAGACAGCCCATGCCATTCACGGCTTCGGCATGGGTGCGTCCGTCGTCGCTTTGTTTTCTCGTGTCGGGGGAGGCATTTTTACCAAGAGCGCTGATGTCGGCGCTGACCTGGTAGGCAAGGTCGAGGCAGGCATACCCGAAGACGATCCGAGAAATCCCGGCGTGATTGCCGACAATGTAGGCGATAATGTGGGCGACATCGCTGGCATGGGTTCTGACATCTTCGAATCTTACTGCGGCTCTATGATCGCCTGCATCGCGATCGCCTCAACCATGGCGATCGAAATCCGTTCCGGCATGATGTTTTTGCCCTTGGCTTTGGCTAGCGCAGGCCTAGTCGCGTCTATCTGCGGTATAGGCATTGTTCGCATGCGCTCCGCGGCAGCTCCAGAGGCCGCACTGCGTTCGGGCACACTCCTAGCCCCTGTCATATTCGTAGTTATTGCCTGGATCTTAATTGCTGGCATGGGACTGGACTCGAATGTCTGGTGGTCGGTGGTGTGCGGTGCTGTTGGCGGCGTGGCTATCGGATTGATCACTGAGTACTACACTGGTGGCGGGCCCGTTCGCAAAATTGCAAAAGCAGGTGAAACAGGCTCTGCCACGGTGATGATCCGCGGGCTAGCAGTAGGTATGGAGTCAGTGGTACTCCCAATCCTATTCCTGGCCACCATTATCTACATCTCTACCGAACTATCCGGGCTTTATGGTGTAGGCATCGCGGCGGTCGGCATGTTAGCAACCGTGGGAATTACCATGGCGATCGATGCCTATGGGCCGGTAGCGGATAATGCCGGCGGCATTGCAGAAATGGCCGGCATGGGCGAGGACACTCGCAAGATCACCGACGGGCTCGATGAGGTAGGCAATACAACTGCCGCCATTGGTAAGGGCTTCGCCATCGGTGCAGCCGCTCTCGCCGCGTTGGCCATTATCGCAGCCTTCGTGGAGACCGTGTCCGCTCACAACACAGGCTTCTCTCTAGAAATCACCAACCCTGTTGTGCTGGTGGGTATGTTTATTGGAGGCACCATTCCTTTTCTAATCGCCTCCATCACAATGACCGCTGTCGGTGAAGCCGCCTTTGACATGATCAATGAAATTCGCAGACAGTTTCGCGAGATCGATGGACTGCTGGAAGGCACTGCAGATCCCGATACCGCCAAATGCGTTGATATTGCTACCACAGCGGCCTTGCGCCGCATGATACTTCCCGGCGCTATCGCAGTCGCTGCCCCTGTGCTGGTGGGGTTTGGTCTGGGAGCTGCTTCACTGGGCGGTATGTTGGGAGGCGCGCTGCTCGGTTGCGTCCTGATGGCCCTGATGATGGCGAACGCCGGCGGCGCCTGGGACAATGCCAAAAAGTTCGTTGAAAAAGGCAATCTTGGCGGCAAGGGATCTGAAACTCATGCCGCCGTTGTAGTCGGAGATACGGTGGGCGATCCCTTCAAGGATACATCTGGGCCATCCATGAATATTTTGATAAACGTTATGGCCATCGTAAGCCTGGTGATCGCCCCCCTGCTTTAAGGGGCATCAGCAAGGCCTTTCAACAATGTTAGTAGACTAGATTAATGTTTTAGCCTTCTGTGACTCACCTGTTGTCGGTTTCTCCACAGCCGGTGAGTCCGCAGCTATTTTTTCTTGAGGCTTTTTTCACGCATTCTCGGCTCGCTCTTTCGCCAATATTCTTTTTAAGACGCGCGCAAATGTTCCTGCTTCCTGAGCACCGGGTACTGAGTAGCCGCTGTTAAAAAAGAACGTGGGAACCGCATGCACATCCCTATCAATCCATTCTCGCTGTGCTCGTCTAACATCGTCCTGGTATTGCCCAGTCGCTAACACTTGCTCGGCGGCCGATGCATCCAGACCTACACTGTCGGCAACGCTCATGAGTACGGAAGTATCAGAAACGTTCTCACCGCGGCTAAAATAGGCCTCAAACAATGCCAGCTTGAGCGCGGTTTGACAGTTTTCAGATTGCGCCCAGTGCAATAGTTGATGTGCTTTAAACGTATTGTAGATGCGCATTCCCCGGGTAAAACTGAGTTTGAATCCCAAGCGCTCACCCAGTCCGCTGAGTCGCTCACTAAGCTGGTCAAGATATCGGGCATCGCCGCCATACTTTTGAGCAAGATGCTCACCGATTTCCTGACCCTCAGGCGGCATCTGTGGATTGAGTTCAAAAGGCCGCCAATGCACTTCCGGCCGAAATTCTTCCTCTAGTTCAGAAAGCCCCTGTTGCAGTTGCTTGTAGCCGACAATGCACCAAGGGCAAACAACGTCCGAGACGATATCGATCTGGAGAGGTCGCGCATGCATCGTTTTATTCACTAAAGCTCAAAACCTGAGGCCGATGGTACCAATCTAGCACCGCTAAAACACAACCGATTGGTTGAACCACTGCATGTGATCAACTTAAAGATTAATAAAGTAATATATTATCTAAATATATAGAGAGGATTATTGTTGTAATTATTATTAAGGACCTGTGTTGAAGTGGATAAGCCTTTTTTTTCTAAGTATGACGGTGGTTTATCGCAAACGTAAGGCTGTCCAAAAGCACTTACTGTCGCTTTGAAAAACCGTGAAAATATTGTGCACATAAACAGCGATAGTGTGGACAATAAACTGCTCGATTTACATGCACAGTTTATTGCACGCTAAAACCAGGACTTGTGCTCGGTTTAATAGATGCTGATTTGCTTTAAGTTGATCGAATAGCTAGAGCTGGGACGAGTTGAGGATAGGCTGTAGACAGCTTGTGATAGATCTTCAAACCTGTTGATAGCTTGAGAATGAGCTGTGCTTTACTCGCTATTACTTACCGATACAAAAGCTAGAAAAAATCTTTCCGAGTAATTGGTCGCTGCTCACATCACCTGTGATTTCACCCAATTGTTTTTGTGCTTCGCGAAGATCCTCGGCAAGTAGTTCTCCCGAACTACCTAAATGCAGCTGTCGCTGACCTTGTTTCAAAAAGTCAGCTGCCGCAGTAAGCGCCAACAAGTGACGCCTTCTTGCGCTGAAAGCCCCTTCACCCGACTGTTTTAATCCTGCAGAGGCTTTGAGGTGAGTTCGCAGCAAGTCCAGGCCCGCACCTGTTTTTGCCGAGAGAACAACACTGACCGTGCCGCTGCTTTCTTCAAGGGCCGGTCGACTGCCTGAGAGATCACACTTGTTGCGCACAATCGTGACCGGAATATTGTCTGGTAGACCGTAGTCTTTCTTTACCACCGCGCTGCCTGACCGGGCTTGAATGTCGGAATTATCATCGACTACCCATAGGACTCTGTCGGCGGATGCGATCTCATGTTTCGCTCTGCGTACGCCTTCTTGTTCAATGGCATCTTTACTTTCTCTCAAGCCTGCGGTGTCGAAAACGTGGATAGGCATGCCTTCAATTTGAATCTGCTCTCGCAGCACATCGCGAGTCGTGCCTGCAACGGAAGTCACAATGGCTTTGTCAGATCCGGCAAGTGTATTCAGGAGACTCGACTTGCCTGCGTTGGGCTTGCCCGCGATGACCAGTTTCATTCCCTCTTGCACTAGGCTTCCATGTCGGGCTTTTTCCTTTATAAGTTCCAGCTGCCTAACAATCCTAGAAAGCTTGTCTGCAACCTCGCCCTCTTCAATGAAGTCGATTTCCTCCTCTGGAAAATCGATAGCCGCTTCTACATAAACGCGGAGGTTGGTGACCATTTCGATGAGGTTTTTGATTTCTTTAGAGAAAGCGCCTGAAAGCGAGCGAGTCGCGTTGAGCGCTGCCTGTTCTGTGGAGCTATTGATCAAATCAGCGATAGCTTCCGCCTGAGCGAGGTCCAGCTTGCCGTTGAGATAGGCTCGCTGGGAAAACTCGCCCGGCCGAGCTGCCCTTGCTCCGAGAAGACAGGCCTCTCGAACTAAGAGATCTAGCACGACCGGTGAACCATGGGCATGGAGTTCGGCCACGTCTTCCCCGGTAAACGAGTTAGGCGATTCGAAAACCAGAGCAATACCTTTATCAATAGCTTCTCCAGCGAGATTGTGAAAGGTTCTCAGTTGGGCATAGCGAGGTGCAAGCTCTGATTGGGTCATCGCTTTTGCGATTGTGATTGCTTTAGGCCCAGAAATGCGAACGACACCAATACCCCCCCGACCTGCTGCGGTTGCGACAGCGGCGACGGTATCGGTGTCTATCAGGATTTCGCCGCTCCGCGTTCGATTTGACGGGTGATTACGTACTGTTGCGCCATGGAGAGCAAGTTGTTTACTACCCAATACAGCACGAGACCGGCAGGGAACCATAAAAAGAAGAACGTGAATACCACGGGTAGCCACTTCATGATCTTTGCTTGCATGGGGTCAGGTGGCGGCGGGTTGAGCATCTGCATAAAGAACATACTTACGCCCATAAGTATTGGCAGCACGAAATACGGATCCATGACCGAGAGATCTTTTATCCATAGGATGAATGGAGCCTGTCGAAGCTCTACGCTTTCCATCAGAACCCAGTACAAGGCGATAAAAACAGGCATTTGCACCAATATTGGTAAACAGCCACCCATAGGGTTGATTTTTTCTTTCTTGTAGAGCTCCATCATTGCCTGGGATTGTTTTTGTTTGTCGTCTGCGTATTGCTCACGGATGTCCATCATTTTGGGCTGAACACGACGCATGTTGGCCATGGACTTGTAACTGGTTGCTGAGAGCTTGAAGAATACCGCCTTGATAAGGACCGTTAGCAGAATAATGGCCACTCCCCAGTTTCCTACCCAAGAGTGAATCATGGTGAGCAGCCAAAATAGCGGTTGAGCTATCCACCACAGCCAGCCGTAGTCGACACTGAGATCAAGGTAGGGCGAGATTTCCCGCAAGCGGTATTGATCTTTTGGACCAGCGTAGAACTGCGCGCCCACTTCACCGAGTTGACCCGGGTCGATGACTACTGCGGGACTTGTGAAGCCTGCAATATTGAATCCGCTCGCGGTTACGCGCGTGCTGTAAGTGTGGTTTTTTGATGGATCAGGAATCCAGGCACTTAAAAAATAATGCTGAATCATGGCAATCCAGCCGCCTGTTAACGTGGCCTTGAACGGATCTTCCGCCATGTCCTGAAAGGTGAATTTCGTAAAGTGGTCGTCTGGTTGTGTGGTGGCTGCCCCAAGAAATGGGTTCAACCCAAGTCCTCCCGATGAGCCTGACGCCGGTTGAGGGCTGCTGTCTCTTTTTAGCTGCCCGAATAAATTAGCCTGCCAGCGATCTGCACCGCCGTTCTCTATCAGGTAGTCCACAGAAATCAGATAGTCACCTCTACGCAGAGTAAAGCGCTTGGTGACCTTTACACCGGCCTCTTCCCATCTCAGATCGACAATCAGTTCATTTTCACCGTCCGGCAGGTTGTAATTTGAGGAGCTGCTTGTGAAGGTCGCTCGGCCATTGCTGTCGATGCCGTTCGCGCCAATAAGACCACTTTGGGCTACATAGATGCGTCTGGAGTTTTGCTCAAGCAACACATAGGGATCGGGCTCGTCAATCTTCGCGAGATATTTTGGAAGATCCAGTTCCACGATATCGCCGCCCTCAAGGTCTATCGCCAGCTGCAAGACGTCAGTGCGTACCTGAACAATACGACTTTGGTTTATGGTGACGGCTTCCGTGACGGGCGTATCTGATGCAGGCGTATCTACAACAGTTGGTAGATCCTCTGCCAGTTCGGCTTCAGTAGCATCGGGCAGCTCGGGAACAACCACATCAGATTCACTAGAAATCAGGCGAGTGCTTTGCGGTGTTGCAGCGGCTTCTTTGGCGTCCTTAAAATCTACCCACTTCGTTAGCAGCATGAAAGATAGCACCGCGATGGCACCGATGAGCAAAGATCGTTGCAAATCCATAGTACGAGTTATTTCTTATGACAGTGTTGGCAGGGAGGAACAGGATCGTGACCCCCTTCGTGAAAGGGGTGACATTTCAGCAGGCGACGGATCGCTAGATAGCTTCCCTTTATTACTCCATGGCTTGAAATTGCTTCCTTGGCATAATTGGAGCAGCTGGGATAAAACCTGCAGTTATTGCCGAGGAAAGGGCTTAAGCAGAATTTGTAGCAATCAATGATAAAAATGAGGGCGCGGCGCATTAGCGCTACTAACTGGCTTATCATGCGTTTTCCGGGGATTTGCGACCCAATTTCTGCCACTGCAGCAGCAATATAGAGGATAGCTCGCAATTATCCAACCGATCTATGCCCCGCCTTGCCAGTAGCACAACGTCTAGCGCGGGCTGAGTCTGTGGTAGCTGTCTGAAGAACTCTCTAGCGACGCGCTTGATGCGATTGCGCTGGACCGCGTGTTTCACGTTCTTTTTGGCTATCACAAGGCCCAAGCGATGCGTGGGCCCTGAATTGAATTTGCCAAGCAGCAACAGATGGCGGTGCGACGCGCTAGCGTCAGCGTAGTCAAAGACCCTGCTGTATTCACTGGCATTGAGCAGACGCCTGGCTTTCGGGAAACCAGCGCAGTGCGTTTCGGCGCTCACGCAGTAATGCGGATAGGATCAGATCTAGGGAGCCAGGCGCTTGCGACCGCGAGCACGTCGGCGATTAATAACCTGACGTCCGCCTTTCGTCGCCATACGCGCTCGGAATCCGTGAGTGCGAGCGCGCTTAATGACGCTTGGTTGAAATGTTCTTTTCATGGCAGTGATTCCAAATGTATACGCGTCAAAGCGACTCTATCGCTTCGGCCTAAGCGGTAGACGTTGACAAAAAAAAGGTGGGGTATTCTATTGAAATGCCCGCCCCAATTCAAATGCCAAACCCATTTTCACGCTCGGTAATTTTTAAGGTTTCACAGAGCTTATGACGGGACCAAAAAGGCATGTAGTAGTAAGGCGTTAAAAGCCAACAACGGTGCGCTTTAGCGCTATCAGCCCACATTTTTCCCCTAAGATATACACAAGTTATCAACAGGAAATGCAAGCTCAAGCGATCCGTCTTTTAGTTGCTTAAAAAACGCGCTATCTGGATATAAGGCACTGATATTTATAAAAAATAAATTTTTCATCCAGGAGCAGAAATATGTGGATAACTAGCGTTTAGCGGCGTATTATTGTGCACCTTCCAAGACAATAATTAGCAAAAAAAGACACCGAGCAAAACAACGTTGATTCGACATGAGTGACAGGCCGAGATGGCCGTCTCCGAGGGGATTATTTTGCCTGAAGCTGTTTGGCAGCAATGCATAACAAGACTGCAAGACGAATTACCGTCTCAGCAATTCAATACCTGGATCAGGCCGCTGCAGGCGACGATCGATGGTCGCAATTTAACGCTTGTAGCGCCTAATCGCTTTATCAAAGACTTTGTCTCCGACAAATTTTCTGAACGGATATCAGAACTGGTGCGCGAGCTGACTCGAGAACACGCCTTAGAGGTTGTTCTACAGATCGACGATATTGCGATCTCACCGTCACTGATAGCGCCTGTGCCATCGCCGATTAAACCACCACCGGGTCTTGACCCTGTAGTCAATGGTCGTGCCTTGAATGGACTATTCAGGTCTGCGACTCGCCCCGAATTGGAGTCCCAGCGGACTACGCCAACGCGAAAGGTTGATGTGACTGGCTCGCTACATCACCAGCATAAACTGGTTGAAACCTACACGTTTGATAACTTCATAGAAGGCAAATCGAATCAACTCGCCTTGGCAGCAGCTAAGCAAGTGGCTCAAAACCCCGGAGAATCGTATAACCCGCTTTTTCTCTATGGTGGTGTTGGCCTGGGTAAAACCCACCTGATGCACGCAGTCGGCAATGCACTGCAACGAGAAAACCCGCAGGCAAAAGTCGTTTATTTACATTCAGAACGGTTTGTCGCAGATATGGTGAAAGCGCTTCAATTAAACGCGATCACCGACTTTAAGCGCTATTACCGCTCGGTAGACGCTCTGCTTATCGATGATATTCAGTTCTTCGCCAAAAAAGATCGGTCGCAGGAAGAGTTTTTTCATACGTTCAACGCTCTCCTTGAGGGCGGCCAGCAGATGATACTTACATGCGATCGTTATCCTAAGGAGATAGATGGTCTAGAGGAGCGTTTGAAATCGCGCTTTGGATGGGGGCTCACTGTCGCTGTTGAACCGCCTGAGCTTGAGACGCGTGTCGCCATTTTGATGAAGAAAGCCACGCAGGCGCAAATTGATTTACCACCAGAGGCGGCCTTTTTCATTGCCCAACGCATCCGCTCCAATGTGCGAGAGCTAGAGGGAGCGCTGAAACGAGTTATCGCTAGTGCAAACTTTATTGGAAAACCGATCAGTGTTGAGTTGGTGAAGGACAGCTTGAAAGACCTGCTCGCCTTACAGGATAAGCAGATTAGCCTGGATAATATACAACGAACAGTCGCTGAGTATTACAAGATTAAAGTGGCGGACTTAATGTCCAGACGGCGCAGTCGTTCGGTCGCCAGACCAAGGCAGGTAGCCATGGCGCTGGCCAAGGAATTGACTAACCACAGCCTTCCCGAGATTGGCGACAGTTTTGGTGGAAGAGACCATACAACGGTTCTTCATGGATGCCGGAAAATCAAGGAACTTCGAGAAACTAACTCCGATATTAGCGAAGATTACAAAAACCTGTTGCGATCACTCACAACTTGATAATCTTGTAATAGTAGTCGCTCTCTGTTTTCAAGAGCGTGGTACTGCAGTCAGCACGGAGTCGGATAACCGGCGCCACATCGGGTAAGGAACATTAGCAATATGAAGTTTTCTATCGCGCGTGACGCGCTACTGCAACCCTTAAATCTAGTTGCCGGCGTTGTTGAGCGCCGTCAGACGCTGCCTATTTTAGCTAATGTTCTTTTGGTTCTTGACGAAGATAGGCTTTCACTTACCGGTACAGACTTGGAGGTCGAGCTACTCGGGCGAGTCAAGCTAGATCAGGCAGGTGAATCGGGCGAAGTGACTGTACCAGCGAGAAAACTTGTTGATATCTGCAAATCGCTCCCGGAAGGCAGTGATATCCAGCTTGCAGCTCAGGATAATAAGGTAACCATAAAGTCAGGGCGTAGTCGTTTCACCTTAGCGACGCTGCCGGCTCGCGAGTTTCCGAACGTTGAAGATAGCTTGGGTACACACCAGTTCACCGTAAAGCAAGGACAACTTAAAAGGCTGATAGAAAGGACTGGCTTTGCGATGGCTCAGCAAGACGTCCGGTACTACCTGAACGGGATGCTATGGGAGATTAAAGAGGCTGCGCTGCGAGTAGTGGCCACGGATGGGCATCGACTGGCAATGTGTACCTTGGACAGCAAACTTGCACCCAGTGAAGATACGCAGGTGATTTTGCCTAGAAAAGGTGTTCTTGAATTATCCCGATTACTACTGGATAGCGAGGCGGACATTGCTATCGTCATTGGAAGCAATCACGTCAGGGCGACAACTGAGCATTTCACATTCACATCCAAGCTAGTGGATGGCAAATTTCCCGATTATCAGCGGGTCCTGCCTCGCTCCCCGGACAAAGTGGTATTGGGATCACGCGTTGAGTTGCGACAGGCGTTCACCCGCGCAGCGATTCTCTCAAACGAGAAGTATCGAGGCGTGCGCTTAAAAGTGACTCAGAATAGCCTCGATATTGTAGCGAACAACCCGGAACAGGAAGAGGCTGAAGAATCCGTCTCAGTAGAATATCAGGGCGAACCCTTAGAGGTTGGGTTCAATGTAAGTTACCTGCTAGATGTTCTGGGCGTATTGAGCGGCGAACAGGTGAAACTTTCGCTCTCAGACCCTAATAGTAGTGCTCTCTTAGAGGAATCTGAAACTGACGATTCTCTCTACGTTGTTATGCCCATGCGTTTGTAGCGCGTGAATCATCACGCAAACGTTTGCGCAAAATACAGTGTTTAAATAACACTCTCACCGACTGCAATTAGCTAAATTAAATTGCCGTGCCACTTTCACAGATCCAGATAAGCCGCGTAAGAAACCTGGCTCACGTAAAGCTGGGTGAGCTTGCGCAAGTAAATGTATTTTTTGGTGCTAACGGTAGTGGCAAAACCAGCGTGCTCGAAGCTGTTCATTTGCTAGGTATGGCTCGTTCGTTTCGTAACACTAGCGTGAAATCTGTCATTTCTTATGATGAAGACAATTGTGTAGTCTTTGGCTTGACCCAAGGCTCCCAACAGGCCGTGGCACCAGTCACTCTTGGTGTACAGCGAGGTCTATCCGGTGATGCGCAGATTAAAGTAGGCGGTCAAACTGTAAAATCTGTGGCTAGCCTGGTGAAGCATCTCCCGGTGCAAGTCATTAATGCGGACAGCTTTGCCTTATTGACCGGTGCTCCCAGTGCCAGACGTCGATATCTGGACTGGGGTGTGTTCCACGTGGAACAACGATTTCTAGAAGAATGGCAGCGTTTTCAAAGAGGTATTAAACAACGCAACAAGCTGCTCCGTCATGGTAAAATACAGCAGCAAGAGTTGTTGGTTTGGACAAAAGATCTTGCCAGGTCAGGTCAGGCTATTGGCGACTATCGAGAAGCTTATTTTTTTCAATTAAAGCAACGCTTTAAGGATGTTATGGAGGACCTTCTTCCAGCGCTCGCAGGGGGGCTGGAGTTGCGATATTTGCGCGGATGGGATCGTGCAATGACTTATGACGAAGCTTTATTGAAAAGCATGCCTATCGATATCGAGCGAGGTTATACCCACCTGGGCCCGCAGCGCGCCGATATCAGAGTCCTCACCGGTGGTCGTCTCGCAGCTGAGACGCTATCCCGGGGCCAGCAAAAACTTGTGGTTTGTGGTTTGAAGCTCGCGCAGGGCCAGTTGGTTTCTGAGCAGGGAGCAGCGCGATGCACTTATTTAGTTGACGACCTGCCCTCCGAGCTTGACCAGGAGCACAGCACGCAGGTGTGTCGATTGCTGGCAAGTATGCGCGCGCAGGTTTTTGTGACCTGTGTAGATAGAAGCGAAGTAGCTGGTGTTTGGCCCGAAAATCAACAGGGACTAAGAATGTTCCACGTGGAACACGGCAACGCAAACGAATACTGATGCCAATTCCTCGGTGCATATGTGGATAGGCGAAGTTGAAGCACGGAAAAACCAGTCAGTAGAGAACTAAGCAATGAGCCAAGACGAACAAAGTTACGATTCCTCGAGTATCAAGGTGCTGAAAGGTCTAGATGCTGTTCGCAAGCGTCCGGGCATGTACATAGGCGATACCGACGATGGTACCGGGCTTCACCATATGGTGTTTGAGCTCGTTGACAATTCCATCGATGAAGCACTGGCGGGCCATTGCAGTGAGATCTCGATCATTATTCACCCCGATGAGTCCGTGACAGTTAGCGATAATGGACGAGGCATTCCAACAGAGATGCACGAGGAGGGAGTGTCGGCGGCAGAAGTGATTATGACGGTCCTCCATGCCGGAGGTAAGTTTGATGACAACACATACAAAGTGTCAGGCGGATTACATGGCGTCGGCGTATCAGTTGTGAATGCACTCTCTGAGGAGTTGGTGTTGACCATCCGGCGTGAGGGAAAGATGTATGAACAGACCTATCGTCATGGAGTGCCGGATAAGCCTCTAGCTGAGATTGGCGTTACGGAACAAACGGGCACGAGCGTCAGATTTGTCCCCTCCTCGGCGACGTTCACTAACATTAGTTTTCATTTTGATCAGCTTGCGAAGCGCCTTCGGGAATTAGCCTTTTTGAATTCGGGTGTGCGCATCGTGTTAAAAGATGAACGGAGCGCAAAGCAAGAGGTTTACCAATACGATGGGGGTCTGAAAGCGTTTGTTGATTATCTCAATCACAACAAAACACCCGTCAACCGCCCTTTCCACTTCCAAGTGGACACTAGCGAAGGCATAGGGGTGGAAGTTGCCCTGCAGTGGAATGATTCATTCCAGGAAAACATCTTTTGCTATACGAACAACATCCCGCAAAGGGACGGAGGAACTCATCTTGCCGGTTTTCGGGCAGCGCTAACTCGAAGCCTGAATGGCTATATTGAAAGAGAGGGCTTGGCCAAAAAAGCTAAGGTGAGCACTACCGGAGATGACGCGCGAGAGGGATTGACTGCCATTATCTCTGTGAAAGTGCCCGACCCCAAATTCTCGTCTCAGACCAAAGACAAGTTGGTATCCTCAGAGGTGAAATCAGCCGTAGAGCAAACCATGGGTGCGCAGTTCAACGATTATCTTTTAGAAAATCCGGCGGAAGCAAAAGCCGTCGTCGGCAAGATGCTGGATGCTGCGAGGGCTCGCGAAGCGGCGCGTAAGGCTCGGGAGATGACACGGCGCAAAGGTGCCCTGGACATAGCCGGCCTGCCGGGCAAGCTCGCAGACTGTCAGGAAAAGGATCCTGCTCTGTCAGAGCTTTACCTAGTCGAAGGGGACTCCGCTGGAGGTTCTGCCAAACAGGGGCGAAATCGAAAGTACCAGGCGATTCTGCCTCTCAAGGGAAAAATACTGAATGTTGAAAAAGCCCGGTTCGATAAGATGCTGGGTTCCGCCGAGGTCGGGACTATTGTCACCGCACTGGGCTGCGGCATTGGTAAAGACGAGTTCGATGCGGACAAGTTGCGCTATCACAGCATTATCATCATGACAGATGCAGATGTTGACGGCTCACACATTAGGACCTTGCTGCTTACGTTCTTTTTTCGCCAGATGCGAGAGCTGATTGAGCGCGGTCATATTTTTATCGCGCTTCCACCGCTGTACAAAATCAGCAAAGGGAAACAGCATCACTATCTAAAGGATGATGATGCGCTAAATCAGTATCTCACACAGGGTGCACTGGACAGCGCAGCGGTTCATGTTAATGCTGATGCCCCACCAATCTCAGGCAGTGCGTTAGAGGATCTTGTTACTCAATATCGCGCCGTCGTCGCGATAGTAGAGCGCTTAAGTCGCCTTTATGCTCCCGAAGTGCTATGGGCAATGGTTGCTATTCCGTCCTTAAAGCAAGAAGAATTGATGGATGAGCAAGTGGTTACTCAGTATGGCAATATGCTAAGTGAGCGCTTGCTTACTTCAGCCTCCAAAGGCAGTCTGTATAGCGTTGTGGTGCGAAAAGATCATGAACGGCAGTTGTACTTTCCCGTCGTCAAGTTGCTGGCTCATGGTGTTGAGTCGGAAACGGAATATCACCATGAATTTTTTGCCTCCGCAGAGTACCGTTCCCTGGTGCAGCTGGGAGATACAATCAATACGCTCATCGAGGAAGATGGTTATTTCAAGCGAGGAGAAAAAACACTTGCTACGACAGATTTTGCCGAGGGCTTGGACTGGTTAATGTCCGAAGCCCGCAAGGGTTACAGCATTCAGCGGTATAAGGGTCTGGGCGAAATGAATCCGGATCAGCTTTGGGAAACCACCATGGATCCAGATGTTCGCAGGATGCTCAAAGTCACGATAGAAGATGCCATTGCTGCAGATCAGATATTTACCACTTTGATGGGAGATCACGTTGAACCTAGGCGCGAGTTTATCGAAGACAATGCGCTTACGGTTGCAAACCTTGATGTTTAATTGACGGGGCTCAAAGCGGGCCATAGAACAGTCTAATAGAGCAATGCAGAACTCTTAAGCGCCACAGGGCTGCTTTGCAAAGGCAAAATTTTGGCTATAATTTTGCAAAAGCAAAAAGATCAATATGGAACCTATCACAGTACTGAAAGACAGGGAGATTCTCGCAGAAGCGACCTATGGAGCTGCACTTCAACTCGGCGTAAGCAAGGCCCAGGTTGCTCGCATTGTCGGCAGAAACCGGACGACTATCGACCGCAATGGGCTGGACCCTGCGACTAAACCCGGGGAGCTAGCGCTCATGTTTGTGCGTATCTATCGTTCGCTTTTTGCATTGATGGGCGGAGATACCGAAAATATGCGGCACTTCATGATTACGCCCAATCATGGCACCGGAGGCGTACCGCTAGAGCAGGTTCAGAAAGTTGGCGGTCTTGTTAGAGTCTGCGAGTATTTGGATGCGATCCGAGGAAAAGGTTGAGTTTTGCTTTTCAGTATTATCGTGGTGTTGCCACCAGAATTGTTGAGACACAAGAAGTTGCAGCGACGACGAAAATCACTCGCAGCCTGGTCGAGCAGTCTAGGCTTGAGGAGCTGTTGGAGGACAATAAGCCCCGAAGTGTCGCAATGGGGCTGCATTATCTCTTAGCTACCCCCTTTCGCTACCCTCCCCTACGCCACGGTTCTCGATTTGGCAGTCGCTTTGAGCCTGGCATATTCTATGGTTCGTTGGGCGTAATCACTTGTCTTGCTGAGTGCGCCTATTATCGATTTTTGTTTTACCTCGATATGCAACGGCCCCCGCCAAAGCCACTCACGACTCAGCATACGGTTTTTGATGTTTGCGTTGAAAGTAGACTGATGGTGGATTTGCGGGCCGATAGCGGACTTTCCGATCAGTTAACCAACCCAAGAAGTTATGAAGATACGCAGCAGATTGGCTCCCGTCTTCGCCGGGCTGGTGCGCAAATTTTGTTGTTTCGGTCTGCGCGTGATCCACAAGGGGGATCTAATATCGCACTTTACTCAGCGTCCGCATTCGCTGAATCGTCACCGCGCAGGCAGGAGCTGTGGCAGTCACAGGTGGATTCGGAGAGAGTTATATTTCGCGGCGCGTTGACTATGGAGTGCTTTGAAAGAAGGACCTTTAGTGATGCAAATGGCGAGTTTTTGCGCGTGCTTAGCTAATCCAATTTCGCGGTGATGCTGTTGCAGGCACAGGCAAGTTGCGACAGTTTAGCGAACCAGGTAACAGCAGCGAATAGCTTCATGATGACGGAGCAAGCCGTGTTGCGACCTTTCAGATTTGTATCAGCTTAGGCTTCGCTATCCAGTATCCAGTTTCTGGCTTGTGACAGCTCAGAGAATTTGAATTTTCTCACGTCAGCGCGTATGAAGTGCTGTGCCAAACGCTGCGCAAGGGCTCCCACAGGTGAATCGGTCACAAGCGCAATGTGGGAGATCTTTTTGTGATGATCTTTAACAAAGCTTAGGTGTGCCACCAGTGAAGAGAAAGATTCCCAACCGGGAAAAGATTCGGTGTGAACGATGATGCCCCTGAGCCTATCGGCCTTTGCTATGTAAGGATCGATAATCTCCGATGCCCGGCTAAAATCACTTTCAGATAAATCTCCATCCGGCTCCAGCAGAGCAATTCCTGCGACTTCGTCTAAATCCACACTTAACAAGTAAGCTCTCCGGTTGGCGGCTCCGACATTCTGCTCGCTAGTCCACTGCCAGAGTGCTCATTGCATCCCAATGAAACCTTACTGTGCACAGTAGGCTTCGAACTCGGCTTCGGTGTTTTCAAAACCCCTTGCCTCAGCGAGCTCCCAAGGCCGTTCGCATTGCTGAGTGTGTTCGCACCACGTGTAGCCTGCCGAACCGATGCAGCCCTGTGCATCTCTATCAGAGCCAGGCATGGACGCTCTCTCAGAGCGAGGTTCTTCACCTTCGCTACAGCCAACGGTTATGAGAAGTGCACCCAGGATAAACAGTGTATTCATCTTCACAATCGGCACCAGAACTTTTATGGAAGGCGTACCAGGATCCGCGTTCGACATTCGCGGACCTGATTGTCTACAGTAGATAAGTTAGTTCAAATTTTGCATTTGCTCTACCTTGACGCGAAGAACCAGACGCAAGAACAGCTTTCAGGTCAGCGGTTGACGACTTCCACCCAAATATCGGCAACTAAGCGATATAAAACCGATGTAGCGCGCAAGACAAATAAGAAGCGGCTGACACAAAAGCGATCAATTACAT
>JBCDFM010000047.1:0-21341 GCA_039178015.1 Pseudomonadota bacterium | reverse complement strand
GCACCGGCTGTCGATTCCAGGGCGTCGACCAGCGGTACGCCGGCTGCGAAGGTGGTGGATAACGTTCGAGAGAAACGCGCGATAACCGCGTCATGTACGATCGTGCCAAAGATAGGCATGCGTAAGAACATTTTGTCCAGAAATTCAGAAAACTTGACGGATCGCAATTTGGCTTCCCTAAACAGGAATACCGCCGCGATGATTCCCAATAAAATGACAAACCACCAGCTTTGCACGAAGTTAGAAATCTCTAGAACAAACAGCGTGAACGCGGGTAAGTCGGAGCCAAAATTGCGGAAGGTTTCCGCAAACTGCGGGACCACCTTGACCAGCAAAATACCCGTTACGATGATGGCGACGACGATGACCGCAGTAGGGTAGGTCAGCGCTTTTCGTATTTTCGCCTTGAGCTGTTCCGTTTTTTCTTTGTAGGTTGCGACCCTGTCGAGCATGGTCTCCAGTGTTCCAGAGTCCTCACCGGAGGCGACCAGCGAGCAGAACAGATCATCGAATAAGCGAGGGTGTTTAGCCAATGATGGAGCCAGACCACTACCCGCTGCCACGTCGTTGCGAATAGTGTTCACCAATTCCTGCATTTTTGGCTTGTCTGATCCTTCCGAGACGATTTCAAAACTCTGTACGAGTGGAACACCCGCCTTCAACATGGTTGCCATTTGTCGAGTGAATACCGCAATGTCGGCGGCTTTGATCGGTTTGCCGCCGGTACCAAAGAGAGGCTTTGCCTTCTTTTTGACGTTTTTGGGTTTGATGCCCTGCCGGCGTAGCTGTGCCTTTGCCATAGCCGGGCTTGCTGCACGTATCTCGCCCTTGCTCGCGCGGCCTGTTTTATCTACGCCGTTGTAGATGAACGTGTCTGTTCGGGTTGCTGTTGTTGCCATTGCTTTAATGCCCCTGCGCTCGACCTTGCGAGCGGTTCACTCTTACTATCCTAATCTATGGTTATTCGGCTGGCCTCTTCAAGGCTGGTAAGACCCTGAGCCACCTTTGCCAACGCCGACGCTCGAAGGTCGTTGAACCCCTCTGCACGTGCTTGCTCATGTATCTGTAAGGAGTTGCCCTGCTCCATAATGAGTTTGGCGATCGAAGGCGTGACCCGCACAACCTCGTAAATACCGATTCTGCCCTTATAGCCCTCGTGACAGCTACTGCAGCCCACCGCTTTCTTGATTGTCGCACCCTTAAGAAGCTCTTCCGTGAAACCCATCTTGAGAAGTGCTTCCTGAGGAATATCGGTTACCGGTTCAGCGCACTCCTGACACAGCCTGCGAGCCAGGCGTTGGGCGATGATCAAACTCACTGACGAGGCAACATTGAACGCCGGTACTCCCATGTTGAGCAATCGAGTAACGGTCTCGGCAGCACTGTTCGTGTGTAATGTAGACAACACGAGATGTCCTGTCTGAGCCGCCTTAATGCCGATTTCCGCCGTCTCAAGGTCCCGTATCTCGCCCACCATGATAATGTCTGGATCCTGTCGTAAAAATGAGCGAAGCGCCTCGGCGAAGTTAAGCCCTACCTTCGGATTAACGTGAACCTGATTGATACCCTCAAGATTGATTTCAACTGGATCCTCTGCAGTAGAGATATTGCGCTCTGCGGTATTCAAAATGCTCAGCCCCGTATACAGCGACACAGTCTTGCCGGAGCCGGTTGGCCCTGTAACCAGAATCATGCCCTGCGGCTGATTCAGCGCTTTAAGGTACATGTCTTTTTGATCTTCCTCGTACCCTAAGGCGTCGATTCCCATTTGCGCGCTGGTGGGGTCGAGAATACGCAACACTATTTTTTCGCCGAACAGAGTGGGTAGTGTATTGACCCGAAAATCGATAGCTCGACTACGCGACAGCTTCATCTGAATGCGGCCGTCCTGTGGCATGCGACGTTCAGATATATCCATTTGAGACATGACTTTCAGGCGAGCTGCTAAGCGCGGTGACAGATTGCGAGGGGGTTTGACCACTTCGCGCAGGATGCCGTCTGTTCGAAAGCGCACGCGGTAATTGCGCTCGTAGGGTTCGAAGTGAATATCGGATGCGCCCTGCTTGATAGCATCTATCAGCACCTTGTTTACGAAGCGAACGATAGGCGTCTCGTCAATGTTGTCATTTGCAGCCGCGTCGTCACCGTCAGCATCGTCGCTAACGGCAGAGACATCGATATCATCAAGATGGGCCGACTCCAGATCAGAGAGCCCATCATCCAACTGATCCTGAGCGTCGACCCACTCGGCAATCGCTGCGGTCAAGGCGCGTTCCTCAATGAGGATGCCATCGGTATTGATGCCCGTGTGGAATTTTATTTCATCGAGTGCAGCGAGATTTGTCGGGTCGGAAATGGCGATAAACAGGCGATTGCCCCGACGCATTAGCGGAAGGGCGTGGTGCTTTGTGACCAGCGATACTTCCACCAGCCCTTCAGGCATGTTGGTTTTGTTGAAGGTACTTAAATCGAAGAGGGGAACACCAAACTCATGCGATGCCACCTCAGCCAGGCGCTGACTGTCGACATTCTGGCGTTCAACGAGATATTGCACAAAAGGCATGTGCTCAAGCGAGGCATCTTTCTGGGCTTGTGAAGCAGCTTGCGCAGATAGCAGGCCTTCGGCGACGAGTCGCCCGGCCAATCCGCTCAGCTGCCCAATTGCCTTTTCGTTCATCCTAACCTTGCCCCTTAATGCCTCGATGTGCGTAATTTAACGCATACCGACGCTGTGGCGCTCACAGCGCTGCGCCATCCCTCATAGTCGTTCACAAGACGCGAGTGTTAACACGTTGTTTTAGTTATCAGAAGAGTATAACCACCACTGAACACGACTCCTAGAGGTCTGGCAAGCCTAAATGGACGAATTTAAGTTAATTTTACAGCGGATACACCGGACACCGCCTGGTACTTGATGACGCCAGGCGCGCGGCGCGTTCCTCAGCCGCATCGATTACCGTAATGAAAGAAGATCGTCTCCCGGAGCGTATCACATGACTGTTGTTTCAATGGGTGTGCGCTTTTGGGACATGCGCACAGTGATGGAATCTGCCTTAAGCCGACAATAATTGTCACTTTTCGCCAAAGAAGGCAGATGCAATTAGCCATCCACGCTCAGATACATACCCAGTAAGGCTAAAATAAATTGTAAGTAACTGAAATTTATAAATAATATTTTTTGTGCTTAAACGAAAACTGAGTTGGCACGCTGGTTGCATTGCTACTTGCGCATACGTTGGTTCGGGGGGCTTATCCATCTGGACCAGTAATTTGGCAAAAATCCATCATGGGGATAGCACAATGAAGATTCAAAAGAAGCAACAGGGTTTCACCCTAATCGAACTGATGATCGTTATTGCGATCGTCGGTATTCTGGCCGCAATCGCGTTGCCGGCTTATCAGGACTACACCGTGCGAGCGAAAGTATCTGAAGCGCTGGCGCGTTTGGCGGAAGCAAAAACCAGCGTCGCTGAATACTACTCTGCGAACGGCTTTTTTCCCGATAGCTCGGATGCAGCTGGCCTGAACACGAATCCCAATACCGATATCGTCGCGTCGATTCGTTATATCGGAGCCTCGACTAGTGATGTCTCAGTCCTGGGTGTTGTAATTGCGCCCAACGTTGTCCCAGGCGCCGCCAACCCCTCATTTGTGCTTTCCGGCGTGACTCAAGCTGGACGTACACTGACTTGGGTATGTAAGCCCGATGATGTTGCAGGTGGAACGCCAGCGGGTACCGCGCTTGAAACTAAATACCTCCCGGCTAACTGCCGCGGCTAGGCCAGGTTGTCAGAGATTAGCCCGGGCTTGCCCGGGCTTTTTTTTGCCGTTCTCAACTGGCGTCCTAGCTGGACATAAAAGACACAAACTGACACGGGCGCGATTGGGGACGAAGTCGACCACAGCGCGAGTTGTGGGATAATAAGCCTAAACACCAGGACTGTCCTCAGAATGTCACCAACAACCCGATTAGCGGTGCTTGGATGCGCCGTTTGTGTATTCGGCCTACTGGTTTATGCGCCCGGCGTTTGCGGGCCGCTGATGCTTGATGACAGACCTTGGTTGACTGCAAATACCCTGGTAAAAATAGATGGTCGGGTAGCGGACGGTTGGCGCGCGGCGTCTCTTAGCTATGACTCCGGCCCACTGGGGCGCCCCGTGGCAATGCTGTCTTTTGCCGCTGACCATGCGATGGCAGGCGGTTTCTCTTCGTGTAGCCTCAAGTTTGTCAATGTTGTGCTGCATCTTGTGTGTGCGCTACTGATATATCCGTTGTTTATGGCCATACTCACCAGCCTGCAACTCGGGCCCAGCCTGGCGACTCGCCGACTTGTGGCATTGACTGCTGCAGCGATTTGGTTCTTGCATCCACTGAACGTTTCGACTGTCTTATACGCTATTCAGCGCATGGCGATTCTTTCCACCTTATTTGTGTTTGCAGGGCTGGCGCTGTACGCGCGCTGCCGGCTTCGTTGGGCAGAAACAGGAGCCGCTACTGGACAGGTGATAGCGCTCGCGCTGTGGCTGATTGTGCTGACACTGTTGGCCGTGTTGTCCAAGGAAAACGGCGTACTTCTGATCGCGTTGCTCCTGGTTCTGGAAGTTTGCGTTTTTAGAGGTAAGTGGAAGGGCGGCTTTAACAGAGGTATTTATGTCACCGCTTGCTTCGCTCTGATAGTCCCTGCAATCGCGGTACTCGCATTGTTGACCGCGATGCCTCATGCCTTAGAAATCGGCTTTGCAGGGCGCGAGTTTACTCTTTGGGAACGGTTGATGACGCAGGGCCGCGTGCTCTGGATCTATTTGTCCTGGATCGTTATTCCCGATATCAACGCGATGAGTTTTTATCATGATGATATTGTCACATCAACGGGTTTGCTTGCGCCGACGACGACATTAGTGGCACTTATCGCGTGGCCAGCCTTGCTGCTGCTTGGCTGGTATCTGCGCAGTCGCTTTCCGCTGCTCTTTCTGGCTACCCTGTTTTATCTTGTCGGCCACAGCATGGAATCCAGTTTCTGGCCCCTGGAAATGGCTTTTGAGCACCGCAATTATCTGCCTGCGATCATGGTGTGCCTGCTAGTGGCTTATCTTTTCGTCTCGGCAGCGCAGCGTGTTCCCAAGTTGAATATGGCCTACCCTATCACGGGCCTTATCCTCGTGCTGTCACTGCTGCTTTTTGTGCGCGTCCAAACGTGGTCAGACGAAGTCAGTCTGAGTCACGCAAGCGTCACTCAACAACCCCAGTCCCCCCGCGCGAATCACATGTATGCAAATGCCCTACTGCGCCACGCCAATGTCCAGGAGGGTTCAGCGCTGAGCGCGCAAGAACGCAATGAGTCCCTGCTCGTGTCCAGGCACTTTTTTGAGAAAATGTATCAGGCTGACCAGGGCGATGTTGCCGCTTTGGTGATGCTGATGTATCTGGATGCGACACACTTTGCTCAGCTGCAGACCTATGCGGACTGGCTGCCGCCGCTCACCGCGTCGCTGCAAAGCCGACGGCTGCAGCCCACGGATTGGAATGCCCTGGAGTTACTGTTCGACCTGGCCGGCGAAAATGAGCACATATTGACGGCGGCTGAGTTGGATGATGTTCTCGGTATCCTGCAAGATCGCTATCCTAGATCTGCCGAGATCCTGCGCTATCGTTACAAGGTACGCGCAGGACGAGAGGGCAGTCCCGACGAGTTGTTGTCGCTGCTACAACAGGCCCAGGTACTGGCTCCCAATGAAGAATGGGTCTATCGATTGACTCTGGGTCAACAGGCCTCGGTCGGTGATGTCGAAGGCATGTACGAAACGACGCGATTATGGTTGCTGAATGATCCCAAGCGCTATCATGTCAATGAACTGAAATCGCTTTTCTCGCTGCAGGAAAAAGAGCTGAAAACAGCTGATGAGTAGTTCAAGTCGATTATTGAGCTTCGCTCTTTTTGCCCTGGCGACTCTCCTGTTAACCCTGTGGATTTACTGGCCGGGTCATACAGGCCCAGCGTTGTTAGACGATACAACCAGCGTTCTGGTTATTGGGGATTTGACAGGTGAGCCGGGTATGGCCTGGGACTATGTGACAGGGGATACCTCTGGTCCGCTTGGCAGGCCGGTTTCAATCGCGAGCTTTGTCTTGGAACGGCTGTTACTGGGAGATGATCTTTCACACAGTAAACAGATAAACATTATCCTGCACGTGATCAATGGTGGCTTGGTCGTCTGGCTTTTCGCCTTACTGCTCCGACATGTCGGCACAACCTGTTACCTCGGACTCGCGCTTGCTTTAGGTGCGTGCTGGCTGTTGTCGCCACTCTATGTGAGCACGGTCCTGTATGTGGTACAGCGCATGGCGATGCTGGCTGCCACATTCATGCTGCTCAGCTGTATCAGTTACTGCTACTTCAGGCAGGCGCTAGCGGCCGGCTCTGTCTCAATAAAGTGGCTAGTAGCTGCGATACTAAGCTTCGTGCTCGCAGTCTTCTCAAAAGAGAACGCGGTTGTTGTGCTGCCGATTATTGTGCTTATGGAAGCTCTGTGGTTCCAGTTTAGAGATCATAAAGGCCAGACCATGATCTGGTTGCAACGAGCGACGCTCACTACGATGGCACTGGGCGCTTTAGGTTTACTGTTCATCTTCGATTACGAAAGCCTCGCAGCCAGCTATCAACACAGGCATTTTGATCTCAACGAGCGTTTGTTAACGCAGTCACGCATTCTCTGGGATTACTTGGGACAATTGTATGTACCCGACGTCGGTAGAATGGGCCTTTACCACGACGACTACACCGTATCCACATCGACAACGAGTCCTCCCACAACGCGACTTGCTCTGGTGGCGTGGGCGATGGTTCTCGGGTTGGGGAGTTTATGTCTCATCTGGCAATGGGGGCGTTACCTGGTTTTTTGCATTCTATGGTTTATCGTCGGGCACAGTATAGAGGGAAGCGTATTCCCGCTAGAGTTGTACTTTGAGCATCGAAACTATTTCCCTGGAATTGGCTTGTTTTTACTAGCGGGCCTGCCGTTGGCGGCCTGTACAAAGCGTTGGCGTGAAACGAGTAGCCCGCTAATGGTGCTTACCGCGTTCTATGTAGTATGGTTGGCTACGCACACCAGCTCGCTTGTGCAAGTCTGGTCCAACCATCCCCTGCTCATTCTCCATCATCTTAATGGCCATCCTGACTCTTTCAGAGCAAACACAGATATGGCGGTACAGATGGCGAATGTGGGTGAGTTTGATGCGGCGCGCAAGTATTCAGAACGCGCCTACTCAGTCAGCCATTCAGAACGAGTTGGTGATCAGGATATCCGTGAACTTGCGCTGGCGTGCATCGCTAACGAAGCGGTTCCGCCAGCTATCTTTGACGAGTTGGGAATCGAGAATGCGAGGCGACCTTTTGGCACTGTTGTCACGCTGCATACGCTAGTAAAGCTGCTACAGGATGAAACCTGCCCCGAATTCGACAGGCTTCGATTTGCCAACAGGCTTCAACAACTGTTTTTGGATGAGAAATCGATCGCGACGGCCTCGCCCAATATGTATATGGGTTTTGCGCTGCTGGAAAATACACTGCAGCGTTGGGAGGTGGCGAACCGATATATCGATCTGATGCTGGCCGCTGCACCCCACGATACTCAAGGATTGCTGATGAAGCTGCATTTTGTAACGGCATTGGGTAAAGTGGCAGCGGCAGATGCAGTCAAATCCCGGCTAATAGAATTACAAAATCAGGGCAAATTGACTGTAAGTGAACAGCAAACCCTCGCACTTTACCTGGAGAACTAGGCTTGAATTTTTCCATCGTTATTCCCGCAAAAAACGAACAAGAAGGTCTGGCTACGTTTCTGCCATCCCTGCGACAGGCCTATCCCGATACTGAAGTAATTGTGGTTAACGATGGGTCTACTGATAATACCGCGGCGGTCTGCCAGGAATACGGAGTTCGAGTGATTACCCACCCTTATTCAAAGGGGAACGGCGCAGCCATTAAAACCGGAGCGCGGGCAGCCAGTGGTGATTACATTGTCTTCATGGATGGAGACGGGCAGCATGATCCCGCTGATATAGGCCGTATCCTTGACAAAGTGGAGCAGGGATATGACCTGGTTGTTGGGGCACGCAAAGGGCTGTCCTCGCAGGCTAGCCTGGCGAGATGGAGTGCGAACAACCTCTACAACAGACTAGCGGGCTGGATGGTGAATCGGGAGATTCCCGATCTGACTTCAGGTTTTCGATGTGTTCACCGTCGCAAATTTTTAGACTTTCTTTATTTATTACCTAACGGCTTCAGCTACCCTACTACGTCGACCATGGCGTTTTTTCGTGCGGGCTATTCCGTTGGCTTTGTACCAATAGAGGTAGCGCCGCGAGTGGGAAGTAGCCATATCAACATTCTGCGCGACGGCGTCCGCTTTTTTCTTATCATTTTTAAGATTGGTACGCTGTACTCCCCGCTGAAAGTGTACTTCCCTGTCGCCGTGCTGATGGGCCTGTTGGGCATGACAAACTATGTTGCAACAACCATGGCGAGTGGCTCATGGCGCTTCACCAACATGACGACCCTGCTGTTTTTGTCGGGTGTCATTATCTTCCTGATGGGGCTGCTCTCCGAGCAGCTAACCAACCTGCAATACAAAGAGTCCGACGCCGGACAAAATTAGCTCAGAGTCATCGCTTACTGCGTGGCTTGACGTTTCAACGCTCGCCGCGCCGCGTGGAGCACGGGTTCTGTGTATCCGTTGGGCTGTTCATGTCCGAGAAATACAAGATCACAAGCCGCCTGAAACGCAATGCTGCTGTCAAAGTCAGACGCCATCGGTCGATAGTGGGGGTCGGCGGCATTTTGTTCATCCACCACAACGGCCATTCGCTCCAGGGTAGCCCGTACCTGCCCCTCACTGCACACACCGTGATGTAACCAGTTGGCGATATGCTGACTGGAGATGCGCAGGGTAGCACGGTCTTCCATCAAGCCAACTTGATGGATGTCTGGGACTTTGGAGCAGCCCACACCCTGGTCGATCCAGCGCACCACGTAGCCAAGAATGCCCTGAGCGTTGTTGTCTAACTCGCGTTGAATGCCGTCTGCGTCCAGCCCCTCTGCTCCTTTTAGTGGAATAGTGAGAATTTGATCCACGCTGGTTCTTGACTGTTTTTTCAGCTCTACCTGACGCTCGGCAACGTCTACCTCGTGATAGTGGATTGCATGTAGCGTGGCAGCAGTGGGAGAAGGAACCCAGGCCGTGCTGGCTCCTGCCTTCGGGTGGCCGATTTTAGCCTGCATCATGTCTGCCATTAAATCGGGCATGGCCCACATGCCCTTGCCGATCTGGGCGCGGCCGGTGAGCCCGCAACGTAAGCCAACATCCACGTTCCAATCCTCATAGGCTTGAATCCAGGTCTCCTGCTTCATCGCGCCTTTGGCTGTCATAGCGCCCGCTTCAAAACTGGTATGAATCTCATCGCCCGTGCGATCGAGAAAACCGGTGTTGATAAATACCAGTCGCTCCTTTGCGACCCGTATACATTCTTTCAGATTGACGGTGGTGCGACGCTCTTCATCCATAATGCCTACCTTTAGCGTGTTGCGAGACATGCCGAGTGCGTCCTCTATCTGATCAAACAACTCGCAGGTGAATGCCACTTCCTCCGGGCCGTGCATTTTGGGTTTTACGATGTAAACGGAGCCGGTGCGGGAGTTTCGGTCTTCACCCGCGCCTTTTCGCAGATCATGCAGGGCGATCATGGCCGTAAAGAGCCCGTCCATGATGCCCTCTCCAATGGCATCGCCGCGGCTGTCTAAAATGGCATCATTGCTCATCAAATGGCCCACATTGCGCACAAACATTAGGCTTCTTCCCGGCAAGACCAGCTCGCCCCCGGTGGCCGCGGTAAAATGACGATCGGGTCGCAGACGCCGGGTTTGGGAAGTCCCGCTCTTTGTGAACGTGTCTGCCAAATCTCCACGCATTAAACCCAGCCAATTGCGATAAACCACAGCTTTGTCGTCGGCATCGACGGCGGCGACGGAATCTTCGCAATCCTGGATCGTGGTGAGTGCGGCTTCCAGCACAACATCCTTCACACCCGCCGTATCTGTGCTACCGACGGTGCTTGCAGGGTCTACCTGAATTTCGATATGCAAGCCGTTGTGGCGCAGTAGAATCGTGGTGGGTGAGTCGGGTTCACCCTGGTATCCACGGAACTGCTCAGGGTCTGCCAGTGAGCTGATCTGCCCATCGGTCAGTACCGTCTGAAGCCTGCTATCAACGACGGTATAGGATGCGACTTCGCTGTGTTTGCCCTGGCTGAGCGGACAGTGTCGATCGAGGAATTCTCGTGCATATGCGATGACTTTGTCTCCGCGCACGGGGTTGTAAGCGCCCCCGCGCTCGGCACCGCCATCTTCCGATATCACGTCAGTTCCGTACAGAGCATCGTAGAGGCTACCCCAGCGCGCATTCGCTGCGTTCAGCGCGTAGCGGGCATTCATCACCGGTACTACCAGCTGCGGACCAGCCAGTGAGGCGATCTCCTCATCAACATCCTCCGTGGTGATGCTAAAGTCTTCGCCCTCTGGTAGCAGGTAGCCAATATCTTTGAGGAATGTGATGTAGGCAGCGCGATCATAATCCGCACCTGCATGGTCTCGGTGCCAGGCATCTATTTTCTGCTGTAGCGCATCGCGGGTTGCCAACAAGGCGCGGTTGCGCGCGGCCAGACGATCGATTATCTGCTCGGTAGCATGCCAAAAGTGCTCGGATGACACCCCGCTACCCGGTGCAATTTCTCGTTCCAAAAGCTCGCAGAGTACGGTCGCAATACGCAGTCCACCGCGCTGGATACGTTCAGTCATCCCACTATTCCTCAAGATATGTATGGTTCATAACAGCAAGACGTGTGAGTCTAAGTTTAGACCCTTAATTTAGCTAATTAATAACCTTTATCATCGCCATTTTGACGATGAATGAATTGGATAGCGGAGCCAGCGTTAGGGCGTCGGCGCTTTATCGTCCAATTCTCTGGCGGTGTCTGCAATAAGCTTGCGCAGCCATTTGTTGGCAGGATTGTGCTGAAGCAACGGGCTCCAGGCCATTTTCAGTTCCAGGGGTGGTATCTCCAGGGGCGGTGCTTGCAACACGACGCGCGGGTTATCTCGCTTTAGCAGCGCAGCCCGGGTGGGCAAGGTGACGACCAGATCGTTTTGCTCCGCCAGCGTCATCGCCGCCTGATAGTGCCGGGTAAACACACGGATCTGGCGTTTTTTGCCCAACTTGTTGAGCGCGACGTCAACCCATCCAAGACGCTGTACATCATCGGGATTCACACCCACACCGACGCCCATCCCTGTCTTACTGACCCACACATGGTCTGCTTTCAGATAATTTTCCAGGGTGAAATCACGGAGCAGGGGATTTTCAGGGCTCAGGACGCAAGTGAAGGTATCGTTCCACAAATGAATCTGGTGAAACGACTGGGGCATGGAGTCAAATCGATTGATAACCATGTCGACTTTGCCACGCTCTACGTCCAGAAAACTCACGTCGCTGGGTGTCATAATATCCAGGGTTAATCCGGGCGCAAGCGTGCGTAAATGACTAAGCACGGCGGGAAACAGCGTTGATTCGGCATAGTCGCTTGCCATAATGCGAAACACTCGCACAGCCTCACCGGCGTCAAATTCAGACCTCGGTTGCACGGCGCGATCGATTTGCGACAACACCTCGCGAACAATAGGCTCAAGTTCCAGTGCGCGCTCTGTGGGCGTCATGCCTTCGCTGGTTCGCACTAGCAACGGGTCATCAAACAAATCCCGCAAACGCCTGAGGCCGTTACTCATTGCGGGTTGCGATAGGTTTAATTGATTAGCCGCCTGCGTGACATTGCGTTCTCGCAAAAGCGCATCGAGATAGACAAGCAGGTTTAGGTCGACGCGGTTAACGTTCAAATGACGCCTCCATATTCACTTGGCGAATGGCCGCAATACTGTATATTGATTGAGTAAATTATATAGGCTTGCGTACAATTGCAAACCCAAGGCCGTGATTGCGATGATGATCGCTGGAAACGCCGGTTTGGAGAGAAGAAATGGATACTATCTGCACACCCGACATCAGTGACGCACATCCTGAAGCGATGGCTATCGAGCTACAGTTTAAAAACTTCGGCAAACATGAGCGATTTGCGGGTCAGGCGGTAACCATCAAATGTCATGAAGATAACTCGCTGGTCAAACAGTGCGTGGGTGAAGCCGGTGAGGGTCGCGTTATAGTGGTCGATGGTGGCGGTTCATTGCGACGTGCGCTTTTAGGCGACATGCTGGCAGAGCAAGCGGCGCAAAACGGTTGGTCCGGGTTGATTATCAATGGTGCGGTTCGCGATGTGGATGAAATCGCGACTATGCAGCTGGGTGTCAAAGCGCTCGGCAGCTGTGTAATAAAGACGCAGAAATTGGGTGCTGGACAGCGAGACGTCCCCATCGCTTTTGGAGGCGTCACCGTGCAACCTGAGGATTACATTTACGCAGACAATAACGGAGTACTGGTGAGCTGCAGCTCACTGCTCTAGCAGTCGCATCGACAGGTCAAGGGCTCGACAATCCTTGGTGAGTGCACCGATGGATATGTAATCCACTCCAGTAAGGGCGATGGGGCGCAGTGTCTCGGTGGAGACGTTGCCTGAGGCCTCTAACTCGATACGCTTATCGGTGATGGTGACCGCGCGCACCATATCTTCCAAAGAAAAATTATCGAGCATGATCCGATCGGGGTTTGCCGCTATGGCCCGCTCCAGCTCGGGCAGAGTTTCCACTTCAATTTCCACGGGCATGTCGGGGGCCAGAGCGTTGGCTCTAGCGATGGCTTCGCCGATACCGCCTGCTGCGCTGATATGGTTCTCTTTAATCAAAAACGCGTCATAGAGTCCTATGCGGTGGTTGTAGCAGCCTCCGCAGCCGACAGCGTATTTTTGAGCCAGGCGCAGACCTGGTATGGTTTTTCGGGTGTCCAGGAGCTTGACTCCGGTGTCTGCGACTTGCTCGGCAAAATGCCGACAGACAGTGGCTGTGCCGGACATCAGTTGCAGAAAATTCAGTGCTGTCCGTTCACCTGTCAATAGTGCTCTGGCCCTGCCGTTTATCGTAAACAGGCATTGGTCAGCGCGTATGACATCACCGTCATCCGCCTGCCAGTCAATCACCGCGTCTGGATCAAGCGTTTTGAACACCTGCACGACCCAAGGTCGGCCACATAACACGCCGTCCTCGCGACTGATGATACGTGCCGAGGCCGGTTTCGTAGCCGGTATGAGCTCGGCGGTTATATCACCGCTGCCGATATCCTCTGCCAACGCTGCGCGCACGTTGTTGCTGATCGAGGCTGAATCTGGGCTAAGGGTCGCGACTGTAAATGGAGGCATAGTGTTGCTAGGTGAGCAAGGGGTTGCGATTGTATCAGCAAGGCCCAACGCTGTTAATCAGGCCTGTCATTGAGTTGCGTTACGTCAGTGCCTATTATGCGGTATGCAACAGCGGGACGTAGATACCACGAGATTTAATCTGGATGGCGGATGGTTGCATCCAGCCAGGCATGTGCCATCACCAAACTTTGGCCCAAGACCATCGAACTGTGAGCCCGATCTCCTCGTGATACACAATATTTCACTGCCGCCGGGTGAATACGGTGGCGACTGTATTGAGCGGCTCTTCACTAACTGCCTCGATTGGGACGCGCATCCCTATTTTGATCAGATTCGCGGCACCGAGGTGTCTTCGCACCTGCTCATTCGTCGCGATGGTGAGGTATTACAGTTTGTGGGTGTGCATGATCGTGCATGGCATGCAGGGGTTTCTAGCTACGAAGGGCGACCTGATTGCAATGACTACAGTGTCGGCATCGAACTGGAGGGAACGGATGAAGATGCCTACACTGAACGTCAGTATGCGATTCTGGCATCAATCAGTCGCATACTGTTCAAACAGTTTCCCGCGATGAACGAGAGTCGAATCGCCGGTCACAGTGATATCGCCCCAGGACGTAAAACCGATCCCGGAGCATCATTTGAATGGGACAAATACTATAAATTGTTGATGGAGGTGGAAGAGTAGCCGTGACGTTTTTGGCAATCATTGTCGCTGTGCTGTTGTTTCAAGCATGGGGTAGCGCTGGCAGAGTTCACGTTGACGGCTGGTTCGATAACTGGCTTCAGCGGGTGAGCGCCTGGGGCATGCCTTCTGCTCTCAGCCTGGCAGTGCTTATTTTGCTGCCCGCGATACTCGCCATACTGATTCTTAACGTGCTCGAATCGATTCTGTTTGGGCTATTTTGGCTGATCGCAGCTATTGTGTTGTTGCTTTATGCCTTTGGACGAGGCGATTTGAAAGCGAGCATGGGCCAGTATCGCAACTACGCTTATGCTGGCGACTTTGAGGCTGCTTACCTCGCACTGGGTGACGGAAGGAACCCGGAAGTTGAGACACCGGAGCCGCTTAGGCCGCGAGACGTGCACGTCATGATCCACGAGTCCTTTCTGTATGACGGCTTGCAGCGCTGGTTTTCCGTACTGTTCTACTTTGTGCTGCTGGGCCCGGCGTGGGCACTGGCCTACCGTCTTTTGCAATTAAGCCGCGACCAGTTCGAGGGAGAGTTGGTTGCACGCTGGCTATTCATACTTGATTGGGTGCCGGCAAGGCTGCTTGCTGCCACCTTTTCAATAGCGGGGAACTTTGTCGGCAGTAAGGCGGTGTTGATGGCAGCACTCAAAGAAGGCAGCGTTGAGGCGGGCCCCTTACTGCTTCGCGTTGGTAGCGCGGCATTGGATGGCAAACAGCTCTCTTCAGACGATGACGCTCTCGCTTTTGGCCCACAGGCAGCGGCGGAAAACCGCGAGTTTGAAGCGCTTTTAGGTCGCTGTGCCGTTTGCTGGATAGTTGTTATCGCGCTGTTCGTAATATTGGCTTAAAGGCATAGATGAGCGCCGCATTGGATGGCGGCAGATTTCCTGGCAGCTGCTAAGCTTTGAGCGAGTTGAGTCTTTCAATGTCATGACTCCATGATTCTCATTTACCGACTGGGGCGGACATGAATACCGCAACGCACGCGAAGCAGCAAACGATGCATTCAGCCAGGACCTTGACGGCCGTAACGGGACACGTTGGGGAAGGTGGTCCTGAAGAAGCGCTGTTACTTACGATTATCTTCCATCCCGATACTAACCGGATAGGTGAGACCGCAGTACTTCCTCCTCTCTCTCACTGCGACCATTGGTCGCTGTGCCGTCTTAGTCCATTGTTCGGTTCGCGGGAGATGCGCGCTCCCCTTGGTGAACGCGATGTCAGCCGGCGAGCGCTGGTGTTTCAATATGTTGGTGAACGCCTGATGATCCGTCGAGAACCCGGATCAAGCCGGTGTCGGGTCAACGGACGTGAATTAGTAGAATGCTGCGAACTTTCCATCACCGAACTAAAAAAGGGTGTTCGTTTGCTGCTGGGTCATAGCACTGTCTTACTGTTGCGATTTTCGAAGCCCTGTTTGCATTCGGAAAACATCTGCCTGGTGCAGTCGGGCATGGTGGGGCGCAGCGCTTATATGCATAGCCTCGGCGATATGGTTCAGCGTCTTGCAGGCTCCGATCTGGATGTATTGGTTCGCGGTGAAACGGGTACCGGTAAAGAGATGATCGCCAACGCAATTCATCTTCACAGTTCACGGGCGTCGAAAGCTATTGTCAGTATCAATATGTCGGCAATACCCTCTGGACTCGCCGCCGCCACCTTGTTTGGTAGCGCGAAAGGCGCTTATACCGGTGCAGCTCGCAACACCAGTGGTTTCTTCCTGCAGGCGCAAGGGGGGACGCTGTTTATGGACGAAATCGGCGACGCACCCGCAGATGTACAGCCGCAGTTACTTCGGGCCCTGCAAGAGCGAGAAATCCAGGGCGTGGGTGGCGCGATCCGTAAGATCGATCTTCGAGTCATTTCTGCCACCGATGCAGATCTCGATAGCGCGACCTGCAGTTTTAACGCGGCATTACGGCATCGGTTAGGCAGCGGCGAAATCCGCTTGGCAGCTTTGCGTGATCACCCCGAGGATATTGGTGACCTTGCCTGGCACTTTCTACTTGAACACAGCGGACATCTTGAAAGCCAGCATTTACTGCCCTCTCCAGAGGCTTCAGCGTTGACGATTGCCTTTTGGGCGAACGTTTTTTACGGCTTTTTGGCCTATGACTGGCCAGGAAATGTACGACAGCTAAGTAATACTGTGAATCAGATATTGCTGGCCAGTACGGATAAACTGAGCATGCCTGCATCTGTCGCCAGCGCTCTGGCCCCTCGCCGTGATGCTGAGGTAATCGCTTGCGTATCGCCAGCACCTAAACAGCGGCCCCTGAGGGAGATCGCAGAGTCTGAGTTTAGAGACGCGCTGCGATTGTGTGACTATGAGGTATCCAAAATTGCGCGTCGCTTGGGGGTATCGCGCCAGGCAGTCTATCGTCGCATTCGTGGATCCGCTGAGTATCGGCTGGCAAGTCAGGTGCCCTCGTCAGAGCTGGAGGAAGCAATAACCCTGCGCGCAGGGGATTCGCGCGCGGCTGCGCAGGATCTCAAAGTCTCTGCAAGTGGTCTGCGCACGCGATTGCGCGCGTCCGACCTCGATTGGCACTGAGTCTTATGCCCGTTCAGCTTCTATGTCTGATCAACCACGAGTAGGGCCTTATCGTATATTGAGGCTCATCAATCGGGGTGGTCAGGGCTCGGTTTATCTTGGCTATGACGATCGACTGCGTAGGCGCGTCGCCATAAAGATTTATGCGTTGCCAGAAGATAGAGTCACGCGTAAGCATATTCTCAAAGAGGCACGTTTGGTTGCCGGCATGCAAAGTCCGCGGATCGTACAGGTGCATGATCTGGTGGCGAGCCGTAATCATCTTGCGATGGTAATGGAGTACGTCCCTGGCTGCGATCTGGAGGAACTTCTCACCGCGACGCGACTGTCTCTGGCGAGCATGCTGACGGTTTGTACCGATTTAGCTGTCGCACTGACAGCCGCACGTCAACACCGGGTTGTTCACGGCGACCTGAAGGCGGCGAATGTTCTCATTTCCGCTGACGGTAGGGCGAAGCTGTCTGACTTTGGCATAGCCAGGCACTCTCTTCATAGTGGTGCGCCGCTTGGAAGCCTCGAGTCCGTGTCGCCGGAACAGTATCAGGGCAAGGTACTTACTGACCGATCTGATCTTTTCTCACTTGGCTGTTTGTTGTATCGAATGATGACAGGCCGACATCCGTTTTACCGCGATGGTCAGTTAGATGCTGCTGCACTGCTATCAGAACCTACGCCATCGCTGAGTTTTTTGCCACATGAGCACGCAGACTGGCCTGATCAGCTTGAAAAACTCTTGGTGGCGTTACTGCAGAAGGACGTCGGCAAAAGGCCATCCAGTACTCGTGTTGTTCGTCAGATGTTACGCCGGGCTGCTCGATCGGTCCCTCTCTCGGCCAGCAGCAGTCTATTGAAGGAGGCGCAGCCTGTATTCAGGATAGAATCTCCCGAGGATGTACCACCTGACATTCCGCTTGAACTGGGCTCACAGGGGGGCTATGCCTCTCACGCCTTTGGCAGTAAGAAGGTCGGAAACTGGCGCGGTGCACTGCATAAATGGCGCTGGCCCGCTGTTATCGCGACACTGGCTTTCAGTCTTGTGTGGGGCGTTGCCAGCAGCCTTCCTCAGGAAGTAACCGTTCACATTAATGCACCCAGGCTGCAGCTGGGGGCAGAGGCTTCTTTACCGCAGCAGATTGATTCACTCTGGCTGGTCGACTCTGTCATAGAAGCGGTGCGCGAAAGGCGCGGTCATGTGCGCATCACGGGCCCCATCGGCGCAACACCAGTTACGTCTTTCTCCACACGATCAACAGTAGAGTCGCAAGTCCCTGTTGAATCGTTGTCACTGGGACTGCGCTGTGACAGTACTTTTTGCGTGTTGGTGCAAAGCCGCGAATTACAGGGCTCACAGACCTATGCGCAGGCTATTCTATTTCCCGACATGCCCCTGGAGCAGTGGCGAAACATCATCCACGCCAGCACGCTAGAACTGTATCGTTGACCTAGTTGTTGAGCTTGAGCACTCGCTCGTACAGAGAGGTATTCGCCGGTAATGTCAGGCCGTGCAGATCCGCAAGTCGCAGTAGATATCCGGTCAGGTATTGAATTTCCGTCGAGCGCCCGGACAGCACATCCTGAAGCATGGAGGAGCGATTGTTCGCCGTGGCTGCGACGACCTGTTTAACTTCCCCGAGCAGATCCCCGAGGGCATGTGTCATCCTTTCTTTAGCGCACACTGCCTTAATTTCACTGCAAACCAGCTCTACCTCTGACCATCTATCGGGTGCCGTTAGCTCACCGTTTAGACAGCCATGTACAGCCGTTATGGGATTGATGGCGCAGTTAATAGCAAACTTGTGCCACAGAATATCGTCAATGCTGGTGCTCCATTCGCTGTTCATTGCCGTGTCCCAAAAGCGGAACCATTCGGGCGGATCGGATGTACCAGCTCTGCCGATACGGGTAATGCCCTCGCCTGCATGGTAAATGTGTCTGGATCCCAGACGGTAGGCGCCCTCGGTAGTCGTACCAAAGAAACAGCTTGAGCCAGGCAGCATGGCAATCAGATCTTTGGCGTATCCCATCCCGTTGCTTAGTACCAGTACCTGAGTGTGGGTGTCTAGTCTGTGCGCGACGCCTTCTGTTGCAGCAATAATGTCCTGCGCCTTTGTAGTAATGAGCAGATGGGAGATAGGTTCGCGGTCAGCGGGCACTGTCGCAGCGAAGGAAAAATCAGTTGAGGAGTCGCCGTGCTCTACCGTTACCGTGGTAACTGCAGCTTGTGTTTTGTCACGCAGGATAAGCGCGACCCGACAAGCAGTAAGTTGCAATCGGCTTGCGAGCAGGCAGCCCATGGCACCCGCCCCCAGTATGTGCCAAGTAGGAGCGCTCACTCGATTACGGTCTCAGCCAGGATTGTAAAGTCTCTGCGCCTCATTACTATGTAGGCCCGTTGCGAAAGAAAAGCTGATTACAGGGAGTAGCACTATGCCATCATTTGACGTGGTTTCGGAAGTAGACCTTCACGAACTGACTAACGCGGTCGATCAGGCAGGCAGAATTGTCGCCAATCGTTTTGATTTCAAGGGCGTAGATGCGTCCTTCGAGCGCGAAGACCGTACTGTTGTGATTGCCGCAGAGGCGGAGTTTCAGGTCGGCCAGATGGAAGATATGCTGCGGTCGGCACTCATAAAATGCAAGATCGATCCTCTGGCGATGGACTGCAGCGAACCGGCGATCTCAGGTCAACAGGTGAAGCAAACTGTTGTATTGCGACACGGCCTCGACAGCGCCCAGTGCAAAAATATCGTCAAGCGTATCAAGGATACGAAAATGAAAGTGCAGTCCCAGATTCAGGGTGAGCAGGTTCGAGTGACCGGTAAAAAGCGCGACGATCTGCAGGCGGTGATGGCCTTGCTTAAGGAGGCGGATATTGGTGCACCGCTGCAATTCACTAACTTTAGAGACTAGTTACAGCGTTGTGCTCACCGTGCGAGCGTCGCTGATGAAGGCTCATCAAGTCTGACGATCACAAGCTTTCCAGGTCACGTTCGAGCTTCTCTACTCGTTGCAACGAAAATGCTGATGAACCGGAAGATCGATCCAAAAGTGCATACCACAGACACTCCAGAAATCGGTAGATGCAAATGTATTGCTTTAAACGCTCCAAGTGTGAAGTGCTTGCGCTGGCTGACCAATATGCTTGCAAAAGCTGTTGAGTTTGCTCAGTGGACAGATCATCGCCGGCAGCGACAACGGCGAGATCATAATATGCAGTGCACATCGCGCTATACTCCCAGTCAAGTGCGAAGATGCGTCCCTGTGAATAAATTCTATTGGGTCGCAGCAAATCATTGTGACAGAGCACAAGGGGATCATTGTGGCGCGACGTTTCATCCAACAGGGCGTCTATTACGGATGCCACCTTAGAGTAGTTACCAAGTAGCCCTCGATCATTTTTTTCTAATTGTCGCTGGTACTTGTTAATGCGCTCACGCAGATCCAGCCTGTGGTGTCTAGACGGCAATTGATGAATGCGTCTAAGGAGTTGCGCTACCTCTTCTAGCTTATGCGGCTGTGCTCGATCTGGCGGTAGGAACGCCGTGACAAGGCTTCCCAACTCTGGATTGAGATAGCAAGGTTTTGGCGCGATACCGCTGCCGTGTGCCACGCGCAGGGTTTGCCACTCTGTTTGTCGATTGAGACCGTAGGAGGCAGGACTTAGGCCATCGATGCGTACAACAAAGTAGTCATCTGCTCGCACTAACACGCTGTAATTGCTGATACCGTTTCCCAATAACTTAACGGCTTCCGGTTTCGAGACGAGCGGACTATCCGTGTTCCAACTTCGCCATTGGGACAGCGTTTGATCGAGCTTCAGGCGGCTTGTGCTCGGTAATTTAATAGCCATTTACGATAGCCAAAAACGACGATGACAAGATACACGGCAAACAGTGCTGCAGTGAGGTAAAGTTCACGGTCGAGATAGAGATAGATCGAGACACTATCTATTACCAGCCAGTAAAGCCAGTTTTCCAGAATCTTGCGCGCTACCATCCAGGTGGTCAAGATACTCCCCCAGGTCGTGAATGAATCCATATAGGGTAGCGCTGCATTAGTGTATTGAGTGAGCAGAGCGCCGCTGCCTGCTGAAGCGAGCACCACGAGAGAGACTGCAAGTAGATGATGACGCCGGGACCAGCTTGAGATATGCAGTTCAGCCTTCTCTGTGCTGCCGTATTGCCACTGCCACCAGCCGTACACAGCCATCACCAGATAATAAACCTGTAGGCCGGATTCCATTAAGAGATTGACGTTCCAAAACAGGACGAGAAATATGGCAGTGCTGATAAATGCTGCGTACCAGCACCACAGACTCTCTCGGACCGCCAGTATCAAATAGATGATTCCAAGAAGCACAGCTGCGATTTCCCAGCCAGACATCGCCTGCGCTGCCTGTGTCAGAGCCGCTGTGATTGATTGTTCTTGCTCGATATTCAGTCGAATTCACCGACGATAAACTTAACGACCAGCACTTGTTTTCCAAACTGTTTGGTGCTGGCGGCCAGCGTATCGCTAACAAGCTGAAAAACCTTGTCGTAGCTGCCGCTGATCTGTGTACTGAGCGGGTTTCTAAGCACTTCAATATCTTCGCTTTCGAGCAGTTTTTCGATGAATTGTTGGATGATGGGTTTAAACTCGTTAGTCAGGGGGTACAGACTCATCTCGGCGGTTAGTTTCAT
>JBCDFM010000046.1:0-21407 GCA_039178015.1 Pseudomonadota bacterium | reverse complement strand
TACCGCGATAGATCACGAAACACGCGACGTCACCCTTGAGGGCCCTCTTGGAAATACCGTTACCCTCAACGCTAGCGATGCCATCGAAAGGCTCGATGAATTTGCAGTGGGCGACCTGGTACAAGTGACCTACACCGAGTCCATCAGTGGCGAATTGCGTGCACCCACTGAAGCAGAGATGGAGGTTCCCTGGTTGGAGCTTGATGCAGCAGCTATTGCTGACAAGAATCTACCGCCCGCTGCGGGCGTGGGTCGCATTATTCAGGCGGTGTGTACAGTAGAAGGCCTCAATCGCGCGACGGGGGCGGTCACTTTATTGGATCCGCGTGGACTCTATCATGTGATACCGGATGTCGATCCCGCCCGTATGGAAGGCGTTAACATCGGCGATACGGTGATTATCACCTACAGTCAAGCCATCGCGCTGTCGCTAGAAAAACTGCCTGCAGCCTGATGGTGCAGAGCTAATTACCACACCCTGTGTTCTTAAATGGTTGATAGCCCCGGCTATAACGCCTGCATTTCACCCTGCAGATGACGTAGCCGGCGGATTTCGGCGCGCCGGATTTGTTTTTGCTTGCGCACAGTGCGTTTCACAGTTTGTTTGGCGCGACGGGCTGCACGGGACACAGCGATGTAAAGGTCCGCGTGTAGCGTCTCCAGTCGAATAGCCAGCCTGGAAGCAAGCTGGATGGAAAAGAGTGCCTTTTTGTCATGCCCGCCTCTGGGACCGTTAATATCGCCCAGAAATACGTCTACCGCGATAATCTGTTCTTCCATCGAGCCCAAATTGCGACTGACTTGTTGCTGAACATGTGCGTCGATCGCAGGCGTAAGGTCAAATCCCTGTGTCTGAACATATACTCTCATCGTGCACCTCCATAGCGTTTTACGCTCAATAATACGCCCTTGTTTACTTCTGAATAGTCGAACTATCCGACAGACATGACAGGTATTATCGAATATAAGCCGGCACCCGATAAGCCCTCAAATCTCAACAGTCTCAATCTATATGCCAGCAGCTCTAGACCCTCAGGGTGGAACGATATGGTAGCTGGTGGTGTTCCGCTCAAATCCGTTAACTGACGGTGTCGTGGCTGATGAAACGGGGGCATGAGGCCTCGTTTCAGCCACCTTTACAAGATGCTCATGCTCTATATACTGTTGGAGATTCAAACGATCGTTTGTTTGAGATTTTTGCTCTTTATGGTCGGTAACGTCGCTACCCGCGAAAAAATTATGTCCGCTGCCGAGCAGCTCTTCATCGAGCGCGGCTATGCGGCAACGTCCATGCGCGCTATTGCTGACCGTGCGGGTGTCAATCTCGCTGCCACCAACTACCACTTTGGTTCGAAGCACGGCCTGCTGACTGAAGTGTTTCACCGCAGAGTGGAACCATTTAATCAGCTGCGTTTGCAAAATCTGGACGCGCTACAGGCTGGAGGCAAATCGCCAACCGCACGTGACATTCTCGAGGCTTTTTGCAGCCCCTTTTTACAACGAGATATCCCAAATAAAGCGTCTCAGATAGTCGGATGGATCTACAGTGAACCGAGTTCCGTAGCAAGACCATTATTAGAAAGAGAGTTTTCCGTGGTTGCCTCTCGATTCCAACAAGCCTTCGCCACACTCTATCCCGACGTTAGTGCACAAGAACTGCGCTGGCGCTTTCACTTTCTTGTGGGTTCGCTGCTGCACCTGCTGAGACTGCAGGCTCCATTGGGAGATAAACCCTCCCAAGCGTCGCTAGAGCGTGGAATGCGGCACCTAATCGATTATTCGCTGGCCGGATTGGCTCAGCACTAGAGGGATGAGTGAGGTGACACGACGTTTTTTACTACCTCTCGCCATTTTGCTGGGCGGTGCAGCGCTCGCGGCGCTTATCATCGTCACTGGTCCCGAGCTCGAGCAGCTACCGCCACCTGCGAATGAGCCTCTGGTCCGTGTATGGGTTGCAACACCTGACACAGTACAACTTTCATCTTCCACGCACGGTTCGGTCGTACCCCGGACGGAAACGGAGCTCGTGCCCGAGGTCTCTGGCCGTGTGATCAGCATCAGTGAATCGCTGACCGCCGGGGGTTTTTTCAGTAAAGATGAGGTTTTGCTTCAGGTAGATCCCAGTGACTACGAAATCGCGCTGGAGCGGGCCAAGGCCGCCGTCGCGTCCGCAGAGAGTGAATTGGATAACGCCCGCAAAGAACACCAGCGTCAGCTCAACCTGGCCGACCGCCAATCCACCAGCGAGTCACAACGCGACAGCGCCCTTAACCGCTTGCGGTTCGCCGAAGCGGCATTGCGAGAGTCGAGTGCCGGATTGCGCAGAGCTGAGTTGGATTTAGAGCGCACACAGCTACTTGCGCCCTTCGATGGCAGGGTCCGATCAGAGCGAGTCGATGTTGGACAGTTCATCTCCAGAGGTGCGCCCGTTGCCAGTATCTACGCCACTGACTATGCCGAGGTACGTTTGCCACTGAACGACAGAGAGCTCGCTTTTCTCGAGCTGCCGCTGGCTGGGATAAGCGAAGCTGATGCTCCACAGCCTAAAGTAATTCTCAGGGCAAACTTTGGCGGTGCAGACCATCAATGGGAAGGTCATATCGTGCGCACAGAGGGTGAGTTAGACCCACAGACCCGGATGATCAACGTCATTGCCGAGGTTGCAGACCCCTACAGCGCGACGGGAGCGCGGCCGCCACTGGCAATCGGATTGTTTGTAGAGGCAGAGATTATCGGCCCTTCCCTGGAAGACATCTTCATCTTGCCTCGGTCAGCACTACAGTCCAACGGGCAGATTTACACGGTCGATGGCAATAATCAGCTGCAGTTCCGTGATGTCGAGGTGCTGCGCACGGTGGGAGACGCGCTTTATATTCAAAGTGGTTTGACAACGGGCGAGCGAGTCTCACTGTCTCGCGTGAGCAATGCGATCGAAGGGATGAAGGTTAGACCTATCTCAGATGAGACGGGGGAGGCCTCGTGAAATCTGTCATCGCTTGGTTTGCGAACAACCATGTCGCCGCCAATCTGCTGATGGGGCTGATTATTCTTGCGGGTTTGTTCACCCTGCCACAAATACCGACCAAGGCCTTCCCCGATATCGACATTCCTATGATCAGCATCTCTGTACCCTATCTAGGTGCAGCACCGGAGGAGGTGGAAGAAGGCGTTTGCATCAGGATAGAGGAGGAGCTTGAGGGTATAGAAGGCGTCAAGCAAATCAGTTCGACAGCGAATGAGGGGATTTGCAGCGTGCAGGTTGAGTTGTTTGAAGACGCAGACCAATCCAAAGCGCTGGACGATGTCAAAAACCGGGTCGACGCGATCGATACATTCCCTGAAGAAACAGAAAAGCCCATTATCAACATCGTCACGCGCACGCGAAACGTTCTCGATGTAGCGATCACAGGCCCGGCCGATGAGCGCGCCTTGAAGGAGCTCGCGCAACAGGTACGCGACGATATTGTCCGCCTGCCCCAGGTCACACAGGCTACGGTTTCAAACACTAGACCTTACGAGATATCGATAGAAGTGTCGGAAGAATCGCTCAGGCGCAACAACCTCAGTTTTGACGAGGTGGCGAACGCGGTACGCCAGGGTTCACTGGATCTTCCAGGGGGTTCGATTAAGACCGAAGCAGGCGAAATCTTACTTCGCACCAAAGGCCAGGCTTACTCCGGTTGGGATTTTGAAAACATTGTGGTGACAACGCGCGCCGATGGCACGCGCTTATATCTGCGAGATGTTGCCACGGTAAGAGATGATTTCGCTGACACCGATCAATTTTTGCGCTTTAACGGTCAAAGTGCTGCACTGGTCAAAGTGGCACGCCTGGGGAAACAAGATATTCAGGTTATCTCCAAGGCGGTCAAAGACTACATACAAGACGTGACCCCCCGATTGCCTGAAGGTGTTACCTTGACAATCTGGAACGATGATTCGGTCAACCTAAAGGATCGCCTGGAGACCTTGCTCAACAGTGCCCGCCAGGGTTTTATTTTTGTTTTGATTTTACTTGCCCTATTTCTTCGCCCGCGACTGGCTTTTTGGGTCAGCGTTGGTGTGCCAGTCGCCTTCCTTGGCGCAATTTTTCTAACCAATGTCCTCGGTCTATCGATCAATGCAATATCGCTGTTTGGCTTCATTCTCGTACTGGGTATTCTGGTGGATGACGCCGTGGTTGTCGGTGAGAGCATTCACACTCACCAAACCCAGCTGCCGGAGCAAGATCTGCTCTCGGGAGCCATAGCAGGTGCTCAGCGCGTGACGACCCCCGTCGTATTCGGAGTGCTGACCACGGTGGCGGCATTTATGCCGTTGCTGTTTGGTACCGGCAGCCTCGGTCAAGTTACTACCGTGATCGCAATCACCGTTATCTGCTGTCTACTATTTTCACTGATCGAATCGCAACTAGTGCTGCCCTCACACCTCGGCAACCTCAGCGTAAAGACGCCTTCGGCAGAAGTCGGGCTGATGCTGCTGCCTATTCTCGCCATCTTTCTGCTGGGATTCGCCGATAGTGCGCGTACCTTTGCTGCACTTGTAATCGCTACATTAGCGATTCTGTTTGCACTGCATACTGCCGGGCTGTTCGCGCCCTTTGCGCAACGCGTGATGTCTCTCCAGCAGCGTTTTGCAGAAGGACTGCATCAATTCATTCACAACCCTTTTAAAGCGGCGGTTCAGGGGGCTCTCAAGGCACGCTACGTCACGGCGGCGTTTGCCATCGTGGCGCTAATGTCTGCCATCGCGATCATTGCCAGCGGCAGGCTGCCATTCTCCTTTTTTCCACCCCTGGCCTCGAACCAGGTGATCGCCAAATTGACGATGCCGCTTGGTACTAGCGTGCAGCAGACTCAAGCGGCAATTGCAGCGCTAGAGGATTCCGCTTATCGGGTCAAGGCGGATATCAACGCGCGCTTTGCGGGGCTGCCCCCGGTCACGCATATCATGGCAGCAGTCGGTGAGCAGCCCAGCGCCGCTAGTGGCAACGGCCCCCCCGATTCAAACATGGGGGTCTCTAGCGGCACTGGTAACGGCCACGTCGGCGAAGTCACCATGCAGCTCTCGCCTGGCGAGAGTCGCCCCATCTCAACCCGAGAGATCGCCCGGATATGGCGTGAGGAAAATGGCCCCGTCGCCGACGCGGTCGAGCTTAAATTCGATGCAAACTTTTTTACCTCGGGGAACGACATTGATATTCAGTTGGAAGGCGACGATGTCGATGAACTCAGCGTTATCGCCCGTCAGCTGCGGTTGAAACTGGCTGAGTATCCAGGCGTGATCAATATCACGGATACGTTTCGCGACGGCAAGCAGGAACTCAAGCTAGATATTTTACCGGCTGGCGAAGCGTTGGGGCTGAGCCTGGGTGACCTCGCCAGACAGGTCAGACAAGCCTTCTACGGAGAGGAGGCACAGCGCATTCAGCGCGGGCGCGACGATATTAAGGTTATGGTGCGCTATACCGAAGACGAACGGCGCACACTGGGGGCACTGGATGATATGCGTGTGCGCACCGCTTACGGTGCCGATGTGCCCTTCAGTGTCGTCGCTGACGCGTCAGTTGGCCGGGGTTTTTCTACGATTCGTCGCAACGACAGCCGCCGCGTCGTGAATGTTATAGCCGATGTCGACAGAACGCAGATCACCGCGAATACGGTTTTGGAGGATCTCCGATCTGGACCCATACAAGAGATCATGGCGCCCTATCCGCGTGTGACCTATTCCCTGGAGGGACAATCTGCGGACCAGAATGAGGCCCAGGCAACCCTGCTGCCGCTGACTGCGGTTGCCCTGTTTATTATCTATATGCTCTTGGCCATTCCGCTAAAGTCTTACGTCCAGCCCCTGGTGATCATGAGCGTCATACCGTTCGCTTTGGTTGGCGCTATTTGGGGCCACCTGATCATGAAGCAATTCGGATATGTATCGGGTCTGGCGATGATGTCAGTGCTTGGCTGCGTCGCAGCCTCGGGTGTCGTGGTCAATTCCAGCCTGGTGCTCGTAGACAATATCAACTACCGGCGCGCAGCGGGGCAGTCCCTGCATGAGGCAGTGCTCAATGCTGCGGTCTCACGCTGTCGTCCTATCATTCTGACCTCACTCACCACCTTTTTCGGTTTGGGGCCGCTGATGCTCAACAAGGGTGTTCAGGCACAGTTTCTGGTGCCGATGGCGGTGTCTCTCTCATTTGGCGTGCTTTTCGCAACCGTGGTCACACTGATGGTGGTACCTGCGGGCTACCTCATTCTGCATGATGTCGGCAGAACTCTGCGCGGGTCAGCTAACAAGGCGGGCGCGGTTCAGAATCGCTAATACGTCGCTATCTAGTCCTTTTAAGAATCGAAGCCTTTACGCCTTTACGCCTTTACGCCTTTACGCCTTTACGCCTTTACGCCTTTACGCCTTTACGCCTTTACGAATTTGACACTACGGATCTTGCGGTGTCGGAGTCTAGCGGTTTTTAGGTTCAAAGCACGAGCTGTGTTTGCGTCACCACAGCGATGTCCTTACCGTCTTCTCCAATTATCGTTGTCGACAACACCGCTAGCCGCTTTCCTGCGTTTATGGGACTGGTCTCTCCTCTTACCGTCGTTCCCACCGGAGCGGCCCGCAAAAAATTGGTTTTGCTTTCTATCGTCGTCGTGCCTGCGGCTCCTTCAGGCAGATTCATAAAAGCAGCCACCGCGCCCAGTGAGTCTGCCATCGCCATGATGGCCCCGCCGTGGAGAGTGCCGCCCAAGGTGCACATATCTTCTCTGACAGTCATGGTGCCGGTTACCAGCCCTTTGTCGGCCTGCTTGATCTGAATACCCAACAACTCGGCCAGCGGCATGGTAGAAGCGAGATCGGTAGACATTGCTCTTCCTCCTAAAAGTAGACGACGCCTACATTAGCGCTAAATGTAGGCCTTGTCTACATTGTGCATAAATGGAACACTTTACTTTTCACACCGGAACGTGCAATGAAGACAAACCATTACCATCACGGCAATCTGCGCCGGGCTCTGATAGAGCGCGCGGTAGACATCATCGACAATCAGGGAATAGAAGCGCTGACTCTGCGAGGACTGGCACGTGACCTCGGCGTCTCCCACGGCGCGCCTAATCGACATTTTCGTAACAAGCAAGAATTGCTGGCAGCGCTGGCGACTGAAGCCTACGAACAAGCCGAGCAGTCAACGATATCTGCTGCCCAGAGTGCTGGCGACAATCCGATTCTGAAACTGAATGCCATTGGACGGGGCTATATTGGCTGGGCACTGGATAATCGTGCCTTATTCAACATAATGAACCACCCCGATATCAAGCGCAGTGCAGATAGTGCACTGATTGCTGCAATGCGTCGTTTCCAACTCAAGGTGCGAGCCGCTTCTGTTGCCGCACAGCAGGCCGGTCGCTACCCTGACACTGACAGCAAGTTACTGGCTCTCTACAACAACTCTGTCCCTTTCGGGGCTGCTCAGCTCATTGACCATCCAGTGTTCGCTGCTGAAATCAACCATATTCCGAGAGACGAGCTCATCGAGCAGCTGATGGAGCTGGTGGTACCTATAAAGCAGATAGTGGGGGCTGCACAGTGACGGACTATCGGGCCGAGAATCGGCGCAGCCGTCTTCCTCATAATGGCAGCCCTAGCTGGGGCGATCACCTTCGATCGTGACGCGTTCCATTACCCGTCGCGCAGGCCAATAATCGGATACCGCATAGTGTTGCGATGAACGGTTATCCCAAAAAGCAACCGTACCCGGCTCCCACTTTAGCCGTACCTGGTTTTCCGGGCGACCAGCCGTTTCCCAAAGCAATCCCAGCAGCTTGTCGCTTTCATCACGCTCCATGCCGACGATGCACTCAGTAAAGGCAATATTGACATATAGGCTTTTGCGGCCTGACTCGGGATGAGTTCGCACAACGGGGTGGGTCTGAATGGGATGCTTTTTCAGGATTTCCTCATGCTCTTCTTTCGGAAACAGGTGGCCGAAAGCACGAAGGAAATTGTGTTGTGCCTGCAAGCCTTCTAGTTTGTCCTTCAGCGGCTCGAAGAGTTGATCATAAGCCTGCTCCATATCTGCCCACAGCGTATCGCCGCCCGCCGGTGGCAGCTCTATCGCACGCAAAATCGAACCCATAGAAGGCTCTGGACGCCAGGTGACATCCGAATGCCAAAAATTTTCAGTCCCTCTATGATCCTTATCGTGAACCAATTTGAGTATTTCTGGTCTCTCCTGGTCGGTAGGCGTCAGCGGATGAACCTCAAGTTCGCCAAAGTGTCGCGCAAACTGAATGTGCTGATCATCAGTCAGATTTTGATCGCGAAAGAACAACACCTTCCACCTGATGAGCGCAGTACGCAGACTGGCGATCATGTCGTCAGACTGGTCCTGCGAAAGGTCTACACCGGATATAAGTGCACCAATGCTGGGCGTTTGCGGCTCCAAATCAAATGGGAATGCCTCTGACGTCGAATCGGTAGCAGTTGTTGAGCTCATCGCGGGTCACCTCAGGTTTGTTGCGCATATATAAATATGTCTAACCGGATTATAGAACGAATTTTACTTATGGACTCTTTCTATCTCATCACATCGCTGCCGGGCAAGAATCGGGTTCTTAAAACGCTCATATTCGGTTACAATGCCGCCGCCCGCAATCTCGGGTCACCCCAGCTAAGTACAATTACGACCATTCCATGATCTATTTGGAGGACGACTTTATATGCTAACTGCTAAAAATCTGGAGCGCGTGATGGAGCTAGAAGAGAAGCTCCGTGCGGAGTACCAGGTTCAGCTTGATGCCAAATCGGCTGAAATAGAAAAGCTAGTCAAAGAGAGAGACGAAAAACAGGCTGTGATCAAAAAGCAACTGGAGCAGATCCAGGGCCTGTCCAAAGATGCGACTGCCAATAAGCGTATCGAACAACTGAATCGCGAGTTACAACAGCGCTGCGAAAATCTGCAGGGCGATGTGACCACACACAAAAAACGAGCCAAGGCCCTGCAGAAGGATCTTGCACAAGAGCGCGAAGAACTCAAAGCGCTGAAGCAGTTCGATCCCAACAAAATGAAGAAGAATCTCGATGCCGCGAAAAAGAAGCTGGCTGAAAGGACTTCGGGTAACGAGTTACTGCAAAAGTCGCTGAGTCAGGTAAAAAGTGAAAAGGCCGATCTGAAGCGTCAGGTCGAAGAGTTAGAGGCAAAGCTGGCCGAGCTGGAATCCGACAAGGATGAGGGCGAGGAACGCACGAGCGAGGAGGCAGCGGCCTAGCACAGTTGCATAGGGTGGGCTGTCTGCCTTGCAGCGGGTCGGTACGAGCTGTTTTTGCAGCAGCGCCTCCGTTTCGCCCACCTGCTCATCGTCTGCCCATACCAAACCAACATGGGCCGGCAACCTGTCTACCAGCTTGAACCGTTTTGGGAACCGTCTGCGCTGCCGCTGATTATTGGTAGACGATCGGGCCGCGTTTGACCGTAGGTAACCCGGGTTTCTCAGGACGCTTACGCACGGCGATTGAATCCGCGTCGACGGGCTCATGACACTCAGGGCAAGTCAGCACAGGCTGTATATCATGGCCGCACAGCTTGTGTTGTCGCAGAATCGGTAGCTCCGACTCATTGAAGTAATATCTGTCACCCCAGCTTGCGAGAGTGGTGATGACGGGGAAAAGATCCCGACCCTTCTGTGTCAACCGATATTCATAACGTATGGGTTGCCCCTGATATGCACGCTTGTATATCACATCGTGATCCTGCAGCCGCTTCAGGCGATTGGCAAGCGTGGTTCGCGGAATATTCAAGCGCTCCTGAAAGTCGTCGAAGCGTCGCACTCCCAAAAAGAAATCCGACAGAATCAGTAGCGACCAGCGATCCCCCAATACGGCGCTCGCCCGCGCGATTGGGCACTGCTGCTGCGTAACATCTTCCCAACTCACCTGCTTTTCACACCTTATGCGCTTGCATTTTCATTATTCTAGCAAGCCAGCTGGACTTAGTCTATTTTTTAGACTAACCTCTACAAAAACTAGGGAGATTGCCAATGCCAGCCCCAGCCCCCTTCGATCCGCAGGACATTGTCGACGCAAAATACAAGGAGCGCGCAGTCAAAGACGGCGTTACCACCAAGCGCACTATTTGCCAAAGCTGCGACATCGCCTGCAGCGTTGTCAGCGAGGTAAAAAACAATCGCGTCGTCAAGGTTCGCTCCTCTGACAACCCCATTTTTCGCGACAACATCTGTATGAAAGGGATCATGGCACCAAAGGGCTTCGCCAATCCCAACCGCATACTCCACCCCCTTAAGCGCGTGGGAGAACGAGGCTCGGGCCGCTGGCAGCAGGTGAGCTGGGATGAAGCAATGAGCGATATCGGCAGTAGGCTCAAATCAGTAATAGCCGAACACGGCCCTGAGGCGTGGGCGGTATCAACCAGCCAGTGGAATACCGCCACCGACCACGGGCTGGGCCGTCGTATCATGAACCACATCGGCTCGCCAAACTGGTTGAGTGGTGTCGCCTTGTGTGCAGGCAATACGGCGGCGGTAAACCGTCTTACCTACGGCTGGTTCCCATTCGGTGACTTCAACAACACCAAGTGCATCGTGTTAATGGGCCACAACCCGCGCCGTCACAGCTGGACTCCACTTTACAATTACATCCGATCAGCCCAGGCGCGGGGCGCTAAACTGATCGTCACCGATCCGAGACAGAGCTCCAGCGCCAAGCGCGCAGATATTTGGCTACCGCTAAAAGCCGGGAGCGATACAGCCATGATGTTTGGCTGGCTTAAAGTTATCTTCGACGAAGAGCTCTATGACAAAGACTTTGTGGCGAACTGGACAATTGGTTTCGAGGAGCTCAAAGCTCGAGTGGACGAGTATCCGCTGGAGCGCGTGGCAAAGTTGACAGGCTGTGATCCGATTATGATCGCCAAAGCGGCACGCATGTATGCCACCTCGGGTCCAGCAATTATTCCCTGGACGCCTATCACCGATATGCAGCGTAACTCAACTTCTGCCATCCGCTTACAGAGTATTCTGCGCGCCGTCTGCGGCAATATCGACATTCCGGGTGGGGAACTTCTGCAGGGCTTCAATCCGGACATCGTCAACGAATCCACCATAGAAATGCACGAGGTACTGTCCGACGAGCAAAAATCCAAGCAATTGGGGTCACAGCAGCATCCGGTGTTCACCTACCGCGGCCAGCAGTACTTCAACGAACCCACCAAGCGCGTCTACGGACAGGAGTATGCCAACCTTGTAATGGGGTGCTATATGGCGACGCCTTCGGCAACTTTCCGCGCTATGGCGGGGCAAGGCCCTTACCCGGTGAAAGCGTTCTTCTTCCTGGGCAACAACCCAATGATGAGCTACGCCAACATGCCGCTCATCATCGACGCGATGATGAATCAGGATCTGATCGTGGCGCACGAACAGTTTATGACACCGTCAGCGCAGCTGGCTGACTACATCCTGCCTGCGGATAGCTGGCTGGAGCGGCCATGGCTAGCTGACTTCTGGGGCTGGATGTCAACCGTACGCACCTCGGAGAAAGCGATGGATCCCCCAGGCGAGGCGCGCAGCACGTTCGAATTCTGGAAATTGCTGGCTAACGCATTGGATAGGCCAGAACTCGTACCCTGGGACTCTCTGGAAGACCTGTATGATTATCGAGTTGCAGCTACGGGCATGACATGGGATCGGTTCGTAGCAACCAAAGACGTCCACTTTGCCAAGCCCGAGTTTCGCAAATACGAAAAAGTTGGCTTTGCCACACCCAGTGGGAAAGTAGAGCTGAAGTCTTCAGTACTGGAAGACTTAGACTTTGATCCACTACCCTACTTCAGGGAAGATCCCCCGGCAGACCCCACATTTCCACTCAAACTCTTTACCGGTGTTCGAGAAGACGGCTTCTTTCAAACCGGTCATCGACATATCCCCGAAATGCGAGAGCGTCACCCCGAACCATTAATGTTTGTCAGCCCCGGTACTGCCAAGGAATACGGGATCGCAGAGGACGAATGGGTCGAGGTGGCAAACGAACTCGGCAGGATATCGATTAAGGCTGCTATCCGAGACACCATGCCCGACGGCTTGATCCGCATTCCTCACGGGTGGTGGAAGCCGGAGATGAAACAGGGAGCAGGTCATCTTTCCGGTGCACTCAAGTACGCCGATGCGCAGCTGTGTCGAGACGACGATGAGTATCTGGATCGCGAGCAGGGCATCCCGCATCTAAAGGGCGTGCCCTGTCAGATCTATAAGCTAACCCCCGAGATTAACGAAAATATCTCAGATGAAGCCGATCTCGAGGTCACGGTGTGAGCAGCTCGCAACAGCTGAGCCGAAAAGGCGAACGCAGCGCTAAATTCACGATTTGGCTTGCAGACCGCTCATCGCGCAATAGGTCCATGCTCGACAAAGTTTGCCGGTGGCTGGTGGTCAGAGAGACCACCCCACCGCCCGAGGAAGACTTTATGCGCGACGATTTCGTCGACAGCGACCTGGGTTTTGATCCTGACGAACTGGATCGCTATCAACGCGGCGAAGACATCGAGCCGCTGAACCGCTAGCAATATAAGCAAAGCCTCGCGCGATCTCAGCTCAGAACACTATGCGCTGTAGCGCGCAGAGGGTCTCATCACCGCGCACTCTCTTATCGCTCTCGACTATATAGGTGGGTGCGCCGCAAGCTTAAGATCATTACTATCCGCAGGCATGTTGAAGACGCACCGGCAGCTTGAGTGCACACCATCCGGTTGGGTTATCATCATTCGATCAACACGAATTTTCAGGATGCAGCATGCCTCGACTTTTTCAAACAGTCTTACTAATCATGACTTTTACCATGGACTATGCCAGAGCGGACACTCCCCACCCCTGCTCGGTCGATGGGGTAGCGATAGGTGGCTACGATCTGGTTTCCTATCATCAATCCGGTGGGCCACAGATGGGCCTCGCAGACATCGATGTCCAGTACGACCATCAAACCTATCTGTTTGCGAATGCGGATAACCGAGCGTTGTTTCTATCAAATCCCTCACAGTATCTGCCTCGCTATCAGGGTTGGTGCGCCGCCACCCTGTCGATGGGCAGGCTGGCATGTCCGGACTATACCAACTTCAAAATAGAAGATGGCCAACTACTGTTGTTTGAGCTCGTCGGTTTCACAAACGGCAGGACTCTCTGGAATAGTGACCCCCTCGGGTTCAGGACTCGCGCCGATGCCAACGCCCTAGAGTTGTTGAACTAGGCTGGAGGCATGAGACGGATGCGTATCTTAACAGGCCTCTCCTTGCTGCTTTTCTTCCCTGGCCTATGGGCGCAATCAGAACTGCTTTTGGGTACTCACACTGACGAGCCGGCACCGACCATCGGTGCTCTGCTTGTCGATAACCCTCCAGAGGGCTTCACCATTACCCTCAGACCCTTTGCCAACGTGGGCGAACTCAGAAGCGCGTTAGCGGATGGCAGTATCGATCTGGCACTGCTAGAAGAAACAGGGGACAACGAAGCAAACGCCGCACTGATTACCGAGCTTTATCCCAGCGTATTACACGTGCTGACAAGGGGCGATCAGACGTCCAATGATATAGGTGAGGTGCTTCGCGACAAACCAATTTGGGGGGGAGCACCGGGCAGCATAGGTCATCGCGTGGCGCGTGCTCTGGCTCGCGATTTTGGCATCCCCACCGAAAACCTCAACCTGTTGAAAGACGCCTGGACGGTGGAACCCGATGTGTACTTTATTTTTGGCGGCCTGCTCGCCCCGGATGCCCTGTCACGCCTTGATGGCTTTGCACTGTACAGCTTCGATTCACCGAACAGACTTATGCACGGCAGCGTCGTTGAGGGCATTGCTCTGCGCTATCCAAATCTACGACCCTTTACCCTACCCGCACAGCTCTATCCGGAGCTGAGCGCAGAACCCGCCCTGACTCTGTCAGTCTCAAATTTATTGGTCGCGGGAAGCACGATCGATGATGAAACCGCTTACGCCCTGGCAGCGAATGTTGAGACGCTGAAAGGGCAGCTTGCGGCACTTTATCCGATGGCAGGGATGCCACAGCTCGCCGCCGGCGCTCACCACGCCAGAGCGATGCCGTTACAGCCAGGAGTTCAGCGCTTTCGAGATCGCGACCTACCGGGGTTTTTTGAAAGAAACGCCGAAATACTGGGCATGATGGCTACGGTTTTTCTCGCGGTGGGCAGCGCGCTGATAGCCTGGCGAAGACAACGGCGGCAAGCGAGAAAAGACAAACTCGATACCTACTACAGCAAGCTATTGACCTATCGGACCGCTCTCATTGAAGGCACGGATACGCCCTTCTCAGTTGCACAGCAGGCCAGAGCAACGCAATCTGACGTACTCAAGCTGGTGATTGATGAGCGCATCGATGCCAACGGCGCACTGCTCGCCTTTCTCTCCTTGTCTAACCAAATACTGACAGAAGCACACGAGCGCGGCTAATGCTCGATCTTGCGATCGCCAGATTGCAATCGCAAGCTGACAACGCCACAAGCAGCGTGTTTAGATAGTGGCGATGTCTGTTCTCTGCCTCAACGCCGTCTCCAAGCACTATGCGGATACTCGCGCACTCGATGATGTCAGTATCGATTTCGCAGAAAACAGCATCACCGCCATCATTGGTCGCAGCGGCTGTGGAAAGTCCACGTTGTTACGAACCTGTAACGGCATGGTAGTGCCCGAGAGCGGCTTAGTTTCTGTCTTGGGTAAGCCTCTAGATCAGACTGTGCTATCGACCACCCGCCGAAAAATGGGTTATGCAGTGCAGGGTACAGGCCTGTTTCCGCACCTAAATGCTCATCAGAATATCTCGATTCTGGCCGACCTGGAGGGCTGGACAAGTAACGCCATCAAAAGCCGTATCGATGAATTGCAAAGTCTTACCCAGCTAACCAGCGAGCAGCTCAGCAAATTTCCGCATGAGTTGAGTGGGGGGCAGCAGCAGAGAGTAGGGCTATGCCGCGCGATGATGCTCAAGCCGCCTATCCTGTTGCTGGACGAACCATTCGCCGCGATCGACCCTATCACTCGCGACGATATACACCATCAGTTGAAAAGACTACACGCGGCAGAACCCAGCACTGCCATACTCATCACGCACGATATGCGCGAGGCCATGCTACTGGCGGATCATATTGTAGTCATGGACGCTGGCAAACTTTTGATCTGCACCACCACGGAACAGCTGCGAAGCGAGTACCCAGGCAAATCCCCCGAGGATGTGCTGCCCCTGCTAATGAAGACGGGTGCATCGTGAGGTCAGCTAAGACGATGCTAACGATCTCGGCACTGATTGTGCTCATACTCATCGGTGTGTTGTTTGCAACTACCCGGTCGACCGGTCCAGACGCTATCAGTATAGGTTCGAAAATCTTTCCAGAAAGCTATGTGCTCGCCGAAATTGCGGCTCAGCTACTGGAATCCGATGGCATTCTCGTACACCGAAAACTGGGTTTGGGCGGAACACTCATTGCCTATGACGCACTCAAGGGTGGTTCTGTTGATCTCTATCCAGAATACACGGGCACCATCAGCCAAGTGATACTGAAAACACCCGGCATCGATTCCAACGAGCTCAAAACCGCCCTTGCCAAGCTGGGCCTGGCGGTCGATGTACACCTGGGATTTAACAACAGCTACGCCGTGGCTATTTCGGGACCGATCGCCAACAATGACAGTATCGAAAACATCAGCGATCTGGCCAACCACCCTGAATTGAGGCTCGGCTTTTCGTTCGAGTTTCTCAATCGTAGCGACGGTTGGCCGGCACTCAAGCAAGCCTACGGTCTGCCTCAGAGCGCAACGGGTATAGAACACGCGCTCGCCTATGCAGCTATCGCCAGCAATAAGCTCGATGCAACAGACGCTTATACAACCGACGGTGAACTCGAGGCGTACGATCTGCGACTGTTGAAGGATGACAAGGTATTTTTTCCAAGTTACGACGCGGTACTTCTAACGCGCGAAGGCCTGCCAGACAAGGTCAATCAGATCCTCGCAAAACTGGAGGGTACGATAGACGCAAACACGATGCGATCCCTGAATTACCGCGTCTCCAACGACAAGCTCTCGCCACAGCTCGTCGCTTCCCAGTTCTTGAAGAAAACGGGGCTGGTCACCGTCAGTAGTACCAACGCCCCTGATACCGCGAAACGTATCCTCGGATATACCGCTGTGCATCTAAAATTGACGCTCATCGCTTTACTGCTGGCCTGTTTGATCGCCATCCCAGCAGCGATGATGCTTGCCCGACATCACGCAACGGCAAAGACCCTGCTTTATATCACCGGCCTGATTCAAACCGTACCCGCGTTGGCACTATTGGCACTGCTGGTTCCAATTGTGGGACTGGGGGAGATACCCGCGATTATCGCCTTGTTTCTCTACTCACTGTTACCCATTGTCCGCAATACCGTGACAGGCCTTTTCGCAGTCGATCCACTGGTGAAGCAGGTAGCGGCGGGCATGGGCATGACACCCCGTCAGCAATTATGGAAGATCGAACTGCCACTCGCTGGCCCAATGATACTGGCGGGCGTCAAGACCGCGGCCGTCATAAGCATAGGTACGGCAACCCTGGCTGCGTTTGTTGGCGCGGGTGGTCTAGGAGAGCCTATCATCACTGGCCTTACCTTGAATGATCACAACCGGATACTAGAAGGCGCGATTCCGGCAGCCCTTCTAGCGATTATCGTCGAGCTAGTGTTTGAGGGCATCGAGCGCATCACAGTGCCTCCTCATCTACGAAACTAAAACCAGCAGCGTGTAGCGGTTACAAAAAGCTGCTAGGCTCTTACCCCTAAATGTTAATAAAACAGGGCTATCGATGCCCCCCGCAAACACCGTTATTGCTAGACATCAGCTGCGCGCGTTTTGTGGCGTCGATAATTCAGACCTTGCAATTAAGGCGAACGGCAATCCCTGCGATGTCACAATAGTGACCTCTTCAATGACGACAGCACCAGAGCCCTCAGGTCTAACCCAGTGCTTTAGCTGGCCCCTAGGCGAACGCAGCGCCGCGGTGCGATGCTTCACTGCCACAGGCAAGGAAATTAATCTTTGCGGACACGGTCTTTTATGCAGCGCCAGTATCTGGATGCAGCAATGGGACGGAAGCGGCACCTTACATATGAATGGGCACAACGTCATATGCGATAGCGATTGCGATACCGTCTGGCTGCTATTTCAAGCTCCCGACGTCATGCCTTGCGAAGTGCCAGACTGGTGCGAGCATGTATTCGGCCATCGCGCAATTGCCGCGGCGATATCAGGGTCCGAAACCGACTATCTGGTGTTACAGTGGCCGCCAGACTGTAGCCTGCAAAGGCTACCAAGACCGGGAAAGCAGCTAGCGGACCATACTCAGCGCGCCGTCATTGTCACTTGCCCTACCCAGGGCGCTGAGAGTGCGTTTGCAGATATCCACTATCGATATTTCGCGCCCCAGTATGGTGTGGCTGAAGACAGCGCGACCGGCTCGGCGCTGAGAATACTGGCAAGCTATTGGGCCAAGCTCCGCTGTGATGGCCACCTTAAAGCCTATCAGTGTTCGCAGGAGGGTGGATTACTATTAAGCAGGCTGCAGGGCCACCGGGTATGGATAGGCGGCAGGATTGCCCGCAACGCAAAGGAGAGCGCTAGTTTTGAGCGAGAACACTGAACAACAATACAAACAAACTCGGGCACAGTCGCTGGCTTTCTGTGAACCTCTCAACGACGAGGACTGTTCACTGCAGGCAGCCGATTTTGTGAGCCCGCCTAAGTGGCATCTAGCCCACACTAGCTGGTTCTTCGAGACTTTTTTACTTAAGCCGTTTGCTGACGGCTATCTTACGCCTGATTCGCGATACGAGGTGCTATTCAACTCTTACTACAATGGCGTAGGAGAGCAGTTCCCTCGCCCAAACCGTGGCCTGCTATCGCGCCCTACACTGACAGACGTTATCGCATACCGAGCACACGTAGACGCGGCGATGAATACCCTCTTGAGCGATCAGGCCCACCCAGAGCAGGCCACCATTGCCGCGCGCACCACACTGGGTGTAGAACATGAACGTCAACATCAGGAGCTGTTTTTTACTGACATCAAATACTCCTTGGCAGTGAACCCGCTTTTGCCCACTTATATTGAAGGCACCGCGTGTTCACCCATACCAAACCGACCCAGCGAATGGCACCGCTATGAAGGCGGGTTGACAGAGATTGGCCACTTTGGCAGCGAGTTTTGTTTCGACAATGAGCTGCCGCGACACAAAGTATTTGTCGCCGCATTTGAATTGGCTGATCGGCTGGTAACCAACAGCGAGTACCAGGCTTTTATCAACGACGGTGGCTATAAGCGGCCAGAGCTATGGCTGTCTGACGGCTGGACCACTGCCAATCAAAAAGGATGGCAAGCGCCACAGTACTGGTTGCAGCATGAAGGTGCGGCAGCCGAGTATACACTCCATGGCGTAGTTCCGAGAGAAGCCGATGCCCCTGTATGTCACATAAGCGGCTATGAGGCAGACGCCTATGCCAGATGGGCAGGCGCTCGATTGCCGACAGAATTTGAGTGGGAGCTGGCCGCTGTCTCATCAACGAACGACGCTGACACGAACTCAGTCGCCAGCAGCGAAGTCGCTTCCTACCATCCGCGCGCGTCCAACGGACATGCCGGGCTGCGACAACTGTACGGTGATTGCTGGCAGTGGACACAAAGCGCTTATAGCGCATACCACGGATTTTCACCTTCTTCAGGCGCTATCGGTGAATACAACGGCAAATTCATGAGTAATCAGTGGGTGTTGAGAGGTAGCTCCTGCGTTACTCACCGAGATCAGGCTAGAGCAAGCTATCGCAATTTTTTCTATCCCCAGGATCGTTGGCAATTCAGCGGCATTCGCCTGGCGCGCAATACGAGTGGCAATCCATGAACAAGCCTGAAAACGATCCTGTTGATCCATCCGAACGTGCGCCAGGCAACGTGCACTTTCGCAATGAACACCCCACTGAAGGAAATTCCACTGCGGAGCTGATCGAGGGCCTGACTAGCCCACAGAAGTTCATCAGTCCAAAATATTTTTATGACCAGCGCGGCTCGCAGCTTTTCGATGAAATCACGCGCCTTCCCGAGTATTACCCCACACGAACCGAGATGGGGATTTTGACTGAGCATAGCGCAGAAATCAGCGAGGCCTGTGGACAAGGTTGCTTATTTATTGAACCCGGCAGCGGCAGCTGTGAAAAGGTGCGCCTATTGCTTGATGCCTTGCGGCCACAGGCCTATGTGCCCGTCGATATCTCAGCGGACTTTCTGCTACAGGCAGCGACCAAATTAGGTAGAGAGTATCCCTGGTTGACGATCAAGGCGATCTGCGCTGATTTTAACGACAGCTGGTCCTTCGTTGAAGATCTACCGTTGGGTAAACGCGTCATCTTTTATCCGGGTTCGACCATCGGCAACCTCGATCCAGCCAACGCACTGGCATTCTTAAAACGAATCCGAGCGGTGATGGGAGAGGATGGCGGTGTGCTGATTGGGGCTGATTTACACAAAGCGTCATCCGTATTGAATGCGGCTTACAACGACGCGCAAAACGTGACCGCTGAGTTCAACCTCAATGTTCTGAACAACGTGAATGCCATACTCAACTCAGACTTTGATACAAGCCAGTTTACCCATCGCGCCTTCTATAATTTAGAAAGGCGACGCATCGAAATGCATTTGCTAAGCAAGCGAACACAGACTGTGCATTACGCATCGGGTGCGATCGAGCTTCAAGCGGGTGAGAGCATCCATACCGAAAACTCTTATAAATACACCACGGCCGGATTTGCAGAGCTCGCCGAATCAGCAGGTTTGCGTGTTTCGCAGAGCTGGATAGATAAGGAGCAGCTGTTTAGCGTGCATTATCTGCGTGCTGCCTAGCAACGGGTAGCGCTGACAAATGCTACCGGGAAACGCTAGGACTCAACAACCTGCACGCCTTTCCAGAAAGCGATCCGGCCAGCAATTTCACTAGCTGCCGACTTTGGCTCAGCGTAGTACCAGGCCGCGTTGGTATTAGTCTGACCATCGACTTCAAGCGAGTAATATTCCGCCGTACCTTTCCAACCACAGATAGACGTGTGATCGCTAGCGCGTAGATAGGTCTGATCCACGTCATCAAGAGGGAAATAATGGTTGCCCTCTACGACCACGGTGTCGTCGGATTGCGCGATGATCTGGTCATTCCACAAGGCTTTCATATCGCTGTGCTCCTGGGGCGTTGCAGTTAATTTTATCGCGGATGATGTATTCAATAAAAACTGTTGGTTTGATCTGCTACTTTTCATCAAAGGCAGACTGGTACGCAGGTCGCTCTGCCAAGCGTCGCAGGTAGGCGGTGAATACCTCATCACTACAGAGTTGGTAGACCCTCGCCCAGCGAACATTTTGCCCCATAACGCAGTCTGCTGCGGTAAAACGATCCCCGCTGATGTAACCGCCCTCGGCGAGTCGCATTGCCAACTGAGGCTCAACTTCATCGGCAAACTTGGTCTTGTAGCGAGCGATCGTGTGGTCGTCGCGCTCAGTCTCCGGCAGCAGGTCGGTATGTAGTCGCAGCTGCCAGAGCATCATATCCACCCAGCTGGCGCCAAAATGTAGCATTTGCAGGTAATCCGCTCGGGCCGTGGAAAACGCGCCCACTGCAGGTGCCAGCTGCCTCTCCGGATAGATATCGGCTAATAAAGACACCATTGCGCCGCTTTCTATCATCGTAAACAGGCTATCATCTTCTAGAGTAAGCTCAAGCACGGGCACGCCGTGATTCGGATTTCTGGCGAGCGCGTCCGGCTGGTAGTGTTCACCCTCGAACAGCGCCATTTCCTTTACCTCAAACCCATCCCCTATCAGTTCATGCAGCAACCACTTCACTCGAGCGCTACGCGAGTTGGGGAAGTGGTATAGCTTAATATGTTTGATCTGCACGAGGGTCAGGCCGAGGAGGCGCGTTTTGCTGACGGCGCTTCAGCGCTGCTATTGAGCTCTGCGGTTGATCGCATTAGCTCTTCAAGCTGCTCCAGGAGTTGTGCTCGCTGTTCCGGAGTCTCTTGCGTACTTTTAAACACGTGACTGGGGTGTTGTTCTCTATCTAGCCAGAACTTGCCACTCACCTTACCAGCCTCTGTCGCAACGGCCAGCCAGACAGCAGTATCTGCTCCTTCCTCAGGCGACCTGAGCAAGCGCTTGGTGATTTTGTAGAAGGTTGTCAGCGAGTCCTCAATACCGGGGGTGTCCGCCCAACCAGGATGCATGGCATTAACAACGATGCCATCATCAGCCCAGCGCTGCGCCCACTCTTCCGTCAAAATCATCAGGCCGCGCTTTGCGCGTGCATAGGCCACCGAACCCGAGTAATTAC
>JBCDFM010000045.1:0-21602 GCA_039178015.1 Pseudomonadota bacterium | reverse complement strand
TCGCAACTGGCTTGTTGCAGTTGTCGACTCGCGGCGCGCGCGCTCTACTAGCAGGCCCGAGAACGCCGCGTATGCGCCGCTTCACACTCGGTCAGTTAAGTAGCGGCTTCACGATACTTCTGCTTTGCTCGTTGCAGGCTCAGAGCGCTGTCCTGCCTGAGGAGCGTGGAGATGCGATGTATCACCGCTACGACGGTGGTGGTGTGACCGTGGATGGCCCCGCGGTGATGGTGCGGAAAAACTACAAAGAGAAAGCCTCTTTCAATGCGTCTTATTACATCGATAACGTTAGCAGTGCCTCCATCGATGTGACCAGCACGGGTGCGTCACCCTATGGGGAAAAACGCACGGAGTACAATGTGGGCGCCAGCTATCTTTACGACAAAAGTATTGTCGGCGTTGGCTTTACCAACAGCGATGAGAGCGACTACACCTCTAATACTATTTCATTTGATGTCAGCCAGGACTTCTTCGGCGATCTGTCCACACTGAGCTTTGGTTATTCCCACGGTCAGGACGATGTGTTCCAAAACGGCAACCCAGACTTTGAAGGGCATGTAGATCGGCACAATTTTAGGGTAGGCCTGAGTCAGATCGTTACCCCCAAGCTCATTATGGGACTTAACTACGAGTTGGTCACCGACGAGGGCTATCTGAACAACCCTTATCGAAGCTACCGCTATTTAACCAATCCGCTGGACCCTGCGGCGGGCTATCAGTTTGCACAAGAGGTCTATCCAACCACGCATACCAGCGATGCCGTGGCATTACGTGGTATGTACTATCTCAACTGGCGCGCGACAGTGGGCGCGATGTACCGCTATTACACAGACGATTGGGGGGTGGATGCCAATACCTTCCAGCTAAGCTACAGTCACGTGTTGTTCGAAAACTGGATTGTCGATGTCAAGTATCGTTACTACGTGCAGTCTGCGGCGGATTTCTACAGCGATCTGTTTGACACACCTTCTCAAGACCCCAAAGACTATCGCGCGCGTGACAAAGAGCTCAGTGATTTCAATAACAACACACTGTCAGTCTATGTCAGTTATAGTCGAGACCTCAGATTTAGTTTCTTCGATCGCGCATCGCTAAGTCTGCAGTGGGACCGAATCTGGTTTAGCTACGATGATTTTCGCAACCTCAACGACGTTACCCCGATTCCCGGCGATGAACCGCTCTACGATTTTGAGGCGGACGTGTATAAGCTGTTTTTTACGGTGTGGTACTAAGCCAGTTACCTGGCAACCCTTTAACGATGACCAAAAAAATCTCGCGCTCGCCGTCAATGCCCTCAGCTTTATAGTGGTTTTTTTCTGTGTCTGGACGCTTCGCGGCCTGGTTGGCTTTCTGCAGAAAAGTCGAAATCCGCTATCAGCGGAAGCCAAAGAGTGGGCGAATACCTTTCATACTGCGCTTATCGTGTAGATAACTGCGGTTGCATTTTTTCACCTGGCTTAGGCGACCGATGTCTTGGCCTCTTCTTCAGTAATCCGCTTGCTCGAAGGTACATCCGAAACGTCTCGTACAGGGCGCGATACTGACCCAATAAACTCCGTATTAAGAAGCCTGTGATAGGAGCCCTCATTTAGATTTCTCAGGCCTGAGCAGATTCGCGCATTTCCAAACGGACTCCAAAAAGCATAGGCTTGGCGACAAGCGCGCTCCTCCTGACTTGGGAGCAACTCCGCGGGTACGGGAGATCGTCACATGTTCGATCAGCATCACTTTTTTGCTTTCGCTGCAATCGCGCTGGCCACGGCTCGCTATATCACCTACTTCGTTACGATCTATCAGGGTAAAACAAAGCCGCATGCCTTCAGTTGGCTGTTATGGGGTGTGCTAACAGGTATTGGCGCACTCGCGCAGTTTGAGCTGGAAGGTGGGCCCTCCGCCTGGGCCTTATCGTTTGTAGCCGTAACCTGTCTTCTTATCTCATTTCTGTCACTGTTCATCGGAGAGCGCGACTACAAGAAGAGTGATTGGATCGCCCTTATTGCAAGCCTGCTTGCCATACCCGTTTGGAGACTCACCGATAATCCCCTGGCGGCGCTGGCCATCATCATCATGATTGATTCGTTCTCTTACTGGCCGACTGTCCGCAAGTCTTACCACAAGCCTGAAACAGAGCCGCCCATCTCCTATGGATTGGCCGGGATGCGGTACTTTTTGATCCTATTTGCTGTTCCAGAGCCAAGCTGGGAACTGCTGGTATACCCGCTATTTCTGATGCTCACCGATTGGGGTTTTGCCTTGTATATCGTTGTGCGTCGCATTCAGCTTGGGTTCCCGCCGCACGAGTATGCGTCGAACCGAGCATCGTCGGGTTAGACTGATTAGGCCTTGCAGCATCCGACGTATTTGAAGTTCCCCGGCAACTCGTGTGGGGTTTGAAGTGCGTGCTTCTCACGATTATCGCTGCGCTCGCCGGTGCTGCGCTGATGCAAGCGAAGAGCTGTCAGCCGGGATGGTCGGCCATCGCATTCAGTGCAGTATTGAACGTGGTCAAAGTAAGCATTGGTCTCACGATGTTCGGACTATTTAGTGAGGCCGCCACCGAGCTCCCCGCTCTCGGATCTTCAGCTGAATGAGACGCGTGTGTGACACGTGTTAGTTACAGGTTGTGGTTGTCTTGACCTCATATGCAATATCATTTAGATCCTCATTGGAGCAGCTCAAGCGTCTGGCCTGATTCATCATATTACACTTAATGACGATGGCCGGGGTAGAGCAGGTCAGATTCGTAGGCTTCGTGCGATTGCCTTTCGAGCCGCAATATGAATGGAAAACATACTCAACGCCGGCATCTGCATTTTGGCCGGCAGGCACATTCTTATTGTAATTACATGTGTCTTTGTTGCAGTACTGGGTATCCTCCATGGAGTCAGCTCGCGCTTCACCTGCGCCAGCACAGCTCAATGCCAGCAATGCTGCTAGTATGATCTTCATCAATGCCGAGGCCTCCTGTGTTGCATCTAATTGCGGTGAGAGACGCATAGTGGGTACAAGGATGGTCTGCAAAGGCACATTTGCCCGCGGCCTACGCGCGACTGATCAAATCGATTTTGGTGTCGCGACACAGACATGTCGCATTGTTGCCGACTTATCGCTCATGCTTTTCCTTGTTCCAGCCCGGACAGGTGATGTCAAAGTAGACGAGCGGGTCAGCAGGCGTATTGTTGGTGCAGGTGCATGAAAACACGGTCGACTGGCTACTGATGGGTGGCTTTAGGTCACCGCAGTATACGTTGGGCTTGTTTCCCTCTTTCAAGCTGCAATTGACGGAGCTCGCAGGCGCCTCATTATTACACTTAAAGTAAATATTCGCCTGAGTAAAAGGCGGAAGATGCTTGGTGTCGTTACAGGTGACGGAGCTTTGTCCGCAATCATTGTTCCAAGTAATGGTGTTCATCTGAGAGAAAGCGGTGCTCGGTGCGATCGAGAGAACCAGCAGAATAAGAACACAGCTTACTGTTTCCCGCTTAATGCCGCTTGAGCCCAAACCGGTGACATTCATGGTTATGCTCTCCACAAAGTTGGAGTGTTAGAACCGATCTAAGCCGCGGCGCAGTCAGCTGTAGGTCGTCCAGCGTTTGCTTGCGATGGCAGCTTTGCTGATGGAGCTTGGATGCCGTTTTGAGATGACGGTGTCATATTGTGTTGCTCGAGTCTAGTAGGGTGTGCGATTTGTCGTCTTGCCGGTCGGCGCCAGAAGAGGATATCAGCTAGACGACTTCAGTTGGGGATCTAACTTGTCCGCCAGCGCTGTCAACAGAGCCGCGAGGGGTTTCATCCTGTCCGTGGAGTCGATATTGCCGTTGCCGGCCAGGGACTGTGCGCTGGCTCGCAGCTCGCGTGAAAGCCCGCGGTCGCGGCTGGCTGTGTGCAGACTCGATTCGGTAAGTTGCAGTAGATTTAGCATCACAGCTCTTTGATCGGGGTCTAGGGCGCCATCGCGATCCAGCTGATCGATATAGGCGCGCGCAATGACCGGGTCGGCGGGCCAGGTAACGCGAAATTGCTGCTGCGGGTTGAAGATATCACCTTGATCGGCCAGCATTGCCGCATCGATTTCATTCTGCGTCAAGTATTCACTGGGCAGTAGCTGAAAAACATCGAGGCCGCGCGCGATTTCAGTCCCGTAGATGCGGCCCTTGTACCAATAGGCTGACCAATAGCCGCCAAATATCAGGTGTTCTTCGTGAATCGGGCCGCGGTCGAAATAGGCAATTTCAAAGATGTTTTCAGAGTCTGTAAAGTCGATGACTGAGATACCGCCCTGATACCACGCCTGTACGAACAGATCCCGCCCTGGGACTGGAATAATTGCACCATTGTGAGCAACACAGTTTTCTTGCTCGAGCTGTGGTGCTGGTATTTTGAAGTAGCTGCGAAATGCGAGTTTGCCATCAATGATGTCATAGATGGCGTTGGCGCCCCAGTCCAGGGGGTCGTAGCTGCGACACCGTGGACGCATGCCTCCACCCCATTCATCAGTGAACAAGACCTTATTTCCAGCATTATTGAATGTTGCCGAGTGCCAGTAGGCGAAGCCAGTATCGACCACGGCATCGATGCGCTCTGGCTTGCGTGGATTCGAGATGTCGAAAATGATGCCGTTGCCCGCACAAGCGCCGACGGCAATCCCTTCTTCGGGAAATACCGTAATGTCATGGCACTGGTTGGTTTCCGAAGTTTCCTGGGTGTCCTCGCCGTGGTCACCCCCTTGCCACAGTCCAGCGAGGCCGCTTTCGGGGGCGGCAAACACGGCGGGACTGTCGATGATTCGAGATTGGGATGGGTCATCAACCGGTATTTCAATAACATCGATACGGAAAAGGGCGGTGCGATCATCGGCACGGTTGGTGAAACAGGCTTCCATCTCCTTGTTCTTTCGCACCTGCGCGGTGCCGGAGTTGTAAACGATAATTTTGCCGTCGGGACCCGGGCCCGCCACCACCGAATGGGTATGCGAGCCGCGGCAGGTTTGCACCTGGCCTACCTGCCTCGGTGCTGCAAGATCGCTGATATCAAAAATGCGCAGACCGCGGAAACGGTCCGAACTGATATCTTCGTTGATTCCCTGCAGGCCGCAGTCAACGCGGCCACGAGTCTGCTCGACGGACATGATCAAAAGATCACCTACGATGGAGACATCCCCCTGACCACCCGGACAGACCACTGAGCCCAGTAGCTTCGGAATTCCTTTTTCGTCTAGCTTGTAGGTATTGAAGCCGTGGTAGCTACCTGCGACCAGTACGTCTCCCGCAAACGCCATGTCTGTGTTGGAGAAGTCAAAGAATGCAGAGCGTTTGCTCCACTTTTTATCATCGTCCTCTTTATCGCCTTCTGGTTGGTTATCTCTTGCGGGTTCCTCATTGGCCGATAGTTTTCCGTCTGTCGCTCCATCGGTCACCGTATCATTAGCTGCTGCGTCAGCTGCTTTACCATGCTGGTGCTCCGCATCACCCAGCTCGTTAGAGGTGGGGTTCTCGCTGCCAGTTTCTTTTTTTTTGTCGCCTTTCTTTGGCTTCTCAAGGGGGAGGCCGCTGGGGTTCGCCGGGTCAAAAAAGCCCGCGGGCTTTGGCAGCGAGGCCACGAGTTCCAGGTTGAGCATGGCCTCACCGGCATCATCAAACCCGGCCTTCAGGTTTGCTCGGGGGTCATCGGACAGTCCAACGAGCAAACCATTCATTTGCTCGATTTCGGCTTTCTGGTCTTTTTTCACATCGTTGACGAACTCAAACAGAATGGGGTCGTAAGCGGCACCCGGTTGTTTTAGCAGGTGATCCACCATTTCTAAAGCACCCTCGTGATGGGCGATCATCAGTTTCAGGAAGAGCCGATCAAACTCAACGCCCTCTGAGTCGGCGAGCCGCGCCATATCCTCCTCTGATGCCATACCCGCCATGTCGTGGTGCGTATGCATATGATGGTGTGCGAGCGGGTTAGGGGCTTGTTCATCACGGTCTACTAGCCAGCCTTGCATAAATTCAATTTCATCAGCCTGAGCCATATTGATTCTGCCGGCGATTTCTTTAACTTCCTCATTATTCGTGCGCGCCTCTACCAGCGACGCCATCTGCACGGCCTGATTGTGGTGTGGAATCATGTCCTGCATGAAAATGACGTCATCGGGCGAGTGGCTCGACTCTGCGATTTCAATGGCCTGCGCCGCGGTAATCGTTTTTCCCGCTTCGCCCGGTGCGCCCGGGAGAAAGATCGGAACCTCTGCAACAGTGGTTATGCTCACAGCCATTAAGGCAATTAAAATGAATAGCGTTCGCAAGGCAACGGCTCCGGTTTTATCAACGATAGGTCGTCTGACGCGGATATCCGCCGTCAGTTCGGTAGTGTTAAAGTAAATACCGCATGACCTTGAGCGTGCCGAGAGCTCTGTCAACTGCTCAGCAAATGAGATATGGGTTTTCTCGCACCTAAAGGACAGGGTGACCTGAAAAGAGTGTAACAGCCGACAAGCTTAATCGACACGAACAAATGATGGACTTTCAGGTCTCTTGCTCTGACGAGTTTGCTAGCGCGGGGATAGACTGCGCCCGACCTGCTCGCTAATAGGCATGTAGCGGGTTGAGGTGCTGCCTGGATTCTGTCGAAGACCCCCGGTGAGACGGTAAGACACTGAAGGGGGCCAATCAGGGATTACAGGTTCCTGGGACGGCACAGCATTGGAAATAGACGGGTACTTGCGCGGTTTTGCTCGCTTTGGGAGGATTGTCACCCCACACCATATAGCAGAAGTAATTCCCGTTGGATTCTTGCTTGGGGTAACCGTAATCGGTCGTGCAATCGGGTGGACCCATAGGTTTGACCATCTTCCCGGTATTGGTCTGGCATTGCACGTTGATCGTGGCATATTTCTGGCCTCGATTGATTGTAACCTTGTTAAGGCAGTTAAAATAATTCGGGCCGTAGGGTGTTGTATTGTTGGCAGGCTGAACACACTTCGTCGTGAATTGCTCGGATGCGGACACTATTGGGGCTGTTGCGCCTGCGCTCAGTGTCAAAAAAATGGGCAGAAGATACCCTACGTTTTTCATCCCGAGTCTCCTGAGGTTAGACGCTATCGAAAATTAAACGCTAGCTGGGTTCTCATAGTCAAGCCAAAGCCCGATGCAGCTCTGGCTTACTGAGTAACCACACCGGGACCGAGGATAATCGTAGGAACAGTGGGCAGCTCGTCGCGACCGGTATTGAGAGCCTGCAGATTTTTAATGATAGCCATGGCGCGTTCACTGAAATCGGTGAAGGGGTCATCAATATTGCGGCTGCGAACGAAGAATGTTTCTTCATCGACTACCGCAGAGGCATAGACATGTTCAGGCTTGTTGCCTGTTTCAACGGTAAAGATGGGCCGGCTCCTGCCGTCTCGGCTCGATAGCACCGGCGTCCATGCATCATCAGCGCGATACTGGGCTCTGACAATCTCCCCAATAAACTGTATGACGCCGTAGGGCGAGCGCATTTTGACGCCCGTGCCCTCGGCTCCATAGAGTTGGCGCATGGTGTCCCTGCTGTCGGCAAAGCGAATATTGAATTTGCCAGACTTGTCGACAAATGCTCTGCCACGATTGAGCATAACCACTTCGGAGAACAACCTGAATTGGGTAAAGGCACATTCGTTATTGGGAAAGTTGCGCAAGGTGATCAGGTCGCTTTCCCGACTCAACCCCTGTTGTCGTTCAAAATCGCAGTCAACGTCTGCGATTGTCTGCTCCAGATTGCGGCATATCCCCTGTTCGCTGCCGGACAGTGTCGACGCTCGGCGTTCGCATTCGCTGCGAGCGTTGCTCAGCAGTTCAGTGTAGTAATCGAGTTGCATAGTGACCGATTTGATCAGCATGATGAAGATAAGGTGGGTGTGTATTTCATCAAAGCTTGTGATAAGAAACAGCATCAGGTCCTCTGACACCTCAGTATGCATGGCGCGCGTGAAGTCCTGAGTCTCCAGAGACGATGCGCTCGCGTTTCGGCTAACGCTGTGGTCGGGACCGGTGCTCACGCTCAGAGAACTCTCTCCTAAATCATCAAGCGGTATCGATCCAGACAGTGATCCGCCGATACTTGTGGACAGCGATCCAGAATAGTCGCCAACCAGGGTGTAGTAGTTTGGGTAGCCTTTCGCGGAGCGAATGATATTGGTCAGCAGCAGATTGTTGGATGCTTCGGCCAGGCCCTCGTTGTAGTAGACGCCGGTATCGGCGACGTTGTTCTGGCAGCCCCATAGCACTGTTGATATTAGTATTGCACCAGCCGTTGATAACAGTGCTCTGTGCACGGTCCTGCCCCCCTTATAGCCGTTATTGAGTGACCACGCCCGGCCCAAGGATAATTGTCGGAACGGTGGGAAGCTGGTCTCGTCCGGTATTGAGCGCTTGTAGGTTTTTAATGATAGACATGGCACGCTGGCTGAAATCGTCGAAAGGGTCGTTCAGGTTGCGGCTTCGAACGAAGAACGTTTCACCATCGACCTTGGCGGTCGCATAAACCGGGCGAGGCACCTCGCCCCTTTCTGCGGTAAAGATGGGACGGTTCTTGCCGTCTCGGGTTGTGAGTACAGGCGTCCAGGCATTGTCCGCCCGATACTGCGCTCTGACGATCTCTCCGATATATTGTATGACGGCATAGGGTGAGCGCATCTTGATACCTGTTCCCGGGCTTGGGAACAGTTCACGCGTGTTATTGTTGCTATCGGTAAACTTGATGTTCACCTTGCCTGTCTTGTCGACGGTGGCCCTGCCTCGGTTGAGCATGACCACTTCCGAGAACAATCTGAACTGGGTAAATGCACACTCGTTGTTTGGAAAGTTTCGGATTGTGATAAAGCCGCTTTCCGTATGCGTATCATGTCGCTCAAAATCGCAGTCCACATCGGCGATGGTCTGTTCGAGGTTATCGCATATACCTTGTTCAGTGCTGGATAGTGTCGATGCCCGGCGCGCGCATTCGTTGCGGGCGTTGTCTAAGAAGTCTGCATAATCCGTGTACCGCATCGTCGATGATTTGATCAGCATGACAAAGACGAGATGGATGTGTACCTCATCGAAACTGGTGATAAGAAACAGCATCAAGGCCTCTGGCACCTCGGTGTGCATGGCGCGCGTGAAGTCTTGTGTTTCCAGAGAAGACGCGCTGGCGTTTCTGCTGACGCCAAGGTTAGGTCCCACATCAACGCTTAGAGAACTCTCTCCAACATCATCCAGCGGTATCGATCCGGACAGCGATCCGCTGACACCGGTTGATAGCGATCCGGAATAGTCGCCGACCAGTGTGTAGTAATTCGGGTATCCCTTTGCGGAGCGAATGATATTGGTCAGCAGCAGGTTGTTGGATGCCTCGGCCAGGCCTTCGTTGTAGTAGACGCCGGTATCGGCGACGTTGTTCTGACAGCCCGATAACAGGGTCGATGTGAGTATCGCCCCAACCGTCGATAACAATGCCTTGTGCACAGTCTTATGCCCCTAACACCAGTGATTGTTCATTTTTAGCGGACTCTACGATCTACTTTTCTGTGGCCCAAGGTCTAGCCACAGCCTTTATCGTAACCTATCTTTTATACATTTCAATGAAAGAAATTCACATAAAATCAATCGATTGGAGGGGGTTCCTGAGTAAAAATAGAGGTATAAAAACGGGGGTGCTGTGGAATACGTAAACGCTGCACTCATCTCGATGAAGGGCTTTTGATAGCACGCCTGGGTAAAAGCGGGTGTCACACAAGAAAAGCGTTTACTCTATGGGATCAAATGGAGCCGCATTAGATGAATACGATACAGATCATCAGTCTTGCTTTTAGCTTCCTGTGCTTCCTGGTGATGCTGCTGTCGATATGGAAAATGCGCGGCCAAGGTGGGTTTCGGATGAACATGCGAGATCCGCAATCGCCAGAGGGTCAACGTTGGGCCCTGGTTTTTCGAATTGCGGTAGGCCTATCTATCGTTGCCAGTGCGTTCGGTCACCTTAACTAGTCTGGACACATTCACGCCCGCCGGGCTAACTACCGTCCGGAATATCATCCGAAGGAGTACTGCAGCCTTCGCGAGGGTTAGTCTGAAGCCCAGGGAATAAGCGTAAATCCTCGAGCCTATGGGTATTGCGCACGGCGGTAGTCGGGTCGCTGGCATTCGCAAAGACAAGATCAACCACTGTGTCGTATTCCGAAAACCGGTGTAACACGGCTTGCAGGATATCCGGAGAGGACATAGCTGAAAATTGGCGTCCACGCGCTGGGATTGCCTTTACAGCAATTGGCCCCTCGCCAAGATCGAGTGCGCCATAGCAAGATAAATAGACTTCGATGACAGTTGGGGCGGGGCCCCGAAACGTGGCGATGTTAGGCGGCAGTGCGGTGCGGATGTACCAACTGCCCGAGAGATTTTCCGTTTCGTCTGTGCGAGCCCGTTCAGACTCGGTCATCCAATTCACCCAGATATCGGTGTTTGTACCCTCCGACGGAAATAGGGTGGCTGGCATTCCACCATACCTAACAAACAGGGGCGTCCAAACAACATCATAGCCTTCTATAGAACCTTTGAGCACTGGCATAACGACGCTGCCCGTACTGATTTCCTTAGCGAATTTGCGCGATAGTTGCGCCGGCGCTGGATTCGATCCATAGCCAACGATGGGGTACAAGCGCTGGCCAACATGATCCTCCAGCTGGAGTTTCGAAAGCAGATCTGAGACCCTTATGACGCGATTCCCCGGGAGTGCCACTTCACTGTCTCCCAGCAGGTGTTCGGTAATTTTAGCGTAGGGATAGGTCGTACCGTCTATGAATAGGTACGAGTCTGGCTCGCGCTGATAGGGATAAGTGAGTCCTTGGTATACCAGAGCCGGGCAGCTGATATTCGGCTCACCGCAAATCGTGTCTGCGTATACACCCGGTCGCGATAGCGCTATGAGTAATGTCGTAGCCGCGAGCAAAAACAGTCGAAGCATCAGTTTTTCTCTTTCCACCTGATGTCGCCAAGTTACCACTGATTTACTTTTATGAGCCAATTCTATCGACGCTCTTAGGCATCCAGGGCAGCAATGGTGCCGTCGAGTTTGGTGTTGCAGCTATCGTTGCCGTCTGTGTGAAAAAGCAGGGCACGTTTAGTCAGCTCATTCTGCCGTTGAGAAAGCAACAGCAAAAGCAAAAGCGTTTTCTTACTCTGGGTTGTTAACGCGCTATGGAAATAGTACGGTATCAGAAGGTCTACACTTGGGTTAGACGTTATGGCGATCCGTTATTTTTCAAACGTCCTCGGTCTTGTATTTGCATTGCTGTGTTGGCCTTCCTTGGCCGATCAACCCCCCACATATTGTGAGGTTCAAAAAGCGGGTGATAAGTGCACAAAAATGCCACTTGGCGAGGTCCGCCCCGATGGTGGTCAGTGGATATTCCCTGTGGCGTGTATCTTGGCCTCCGATCCTGGTGAAAAATATCTGCCGAGCAAGTTGACCTGCAGCTCCCCTAATACGCTCGTGGACTGTAAAAAGAACGATGAAACCGGGCAGAATGGGGCTTGCTCGTGTACTAATTCTATTTCCCCTACAAGTGCCAAAGCGAACGCGACGTTGCATTGTTAGTAGTTTCTACCTGTCTTTTACCTGCATTTGTTCGTAAGACCGTCGGTCGATTTATCCCAAGAGTTTCAAGTTGCTGGCGCGGTTTTCTTTCATCGATATTACAGTCGCGAGAAGGCTTCCAGGTCTACTGGCGTTTGTAGCTTTTTGCGGTAAGCGCAACGTAAAGTGCATTCTTCCGCGGTGCCCGAGATACTGCCATGCTCGCGTTTTCCTGATAGGGATACGCGGGACATCGTGCCGCAAAACGGACAGGCTACACTTTACCAACTATCGAGGCCTCTCGCGGAAAACTGTCGGTAATTGAACCCCTTGACGCTAGAGCATGGTGGCATCAAGGATATGGTGTATCATCTCGTGGCGTTTGACGAAAAAACTCGGGGGGCCGTGAATGGGTGTACGCGTGCTCGGACGTATTGTTCTTGTCGCGACTAAACTGCTGCTTTGCGTGTTGTTTATCGGCTTCATCCACGTTTCTACAACAGATCGGGCCACGGCTGCTGGCGTCAAGTTACCAGATTGCACTGGGTCTAAATGTAGCAAAAATTTATATGAGGTGTACCGCAAGGAGCAGGGCCAGAAGTTTTGGGTGTTCTGGCAGTGTCAGCACAATCCTGCCACGGGAGGGGCAACACCTACATCTGTTCACTGTAACCAGAACGATATCCTAAAGATGAGTTGTACAAACACAGAGAACGCCTGCCTCTGTACATTCCTCGATGGCGCCCAACACGCCAAAATAGGTATGACCGTGTGCTGCGACTCTGAGGAGAACTGCAAGGGCAGCGCTTCAATACCCATTTAGACGCGCGAAGTTTGGCTGCTACGCTTCCAAGGCTATTCCGAAGGTAATGGTAAGCCGGGTCAAAACATGAGGAGACACAAGTTATACCGACTCAGCTACGTGCCTTTCGCAGCGCCGATTGACGCGGCACCGGCGGCAGGTGTTCATCGAGCCATTGCTGTAGATGGTTGAGTAAGAGAACCGCCTCTCGTAGCCGTTTGGCTCGGCGCACCCAAATACGCGACTTGCTCTGCGCGTGTCTCTCTCGCTCTAAGAAAACCTGTACTGTGGTTTGATGCTCTACGCGTTCACGTGGACCGGGTTATGCCTTGGTAGAAGGTATGTGCTGTATTCTAAGGGCTGCTACTAAGCAGCAAATCATCGGAATAATGCAGCCTGCCTTCACCATCGATGATAATGGCGTCCACACCGGGGAGTGAGTTCACCAGTGCCAGGCCTTGCTCAACCCCTAGGACGAAGACAGTAGTGGACAGGGCGTCGCTGTCGATAGCCTTGTCACTCATCACGCTGGCGCTCTGCACACCCTGTGCCGACTCACCGGTGCTAGGGTCGAGAATGTGGTGGAAGCGCACACCGTCTTCCACGAAGAATCGCTCATAGTCTCCCGAAGTTGAGATGGCCGTATCCGCTAACGGAATAAGCACCGCGTACTCTCCCGCCTTGCGCGGATGGCGAATGCCAATGGTGCGGGCGCGTTCGCCCAGATCGCCGAGAATGCGGCTGTCGCCTCCTGCAGTTATCACGGCAGATTCAATGCCGTGACTGAGAAGAATGTCGATACCGCGATCGACCGCGTAGCCCTTGGCAATACCTCCTAGATCGAGCTGCATGCCGTTTTTGTGCAGGGCAATGCGTTGCTTTTTGATCTCGAGCTCTATCGCGGTGTAATCAATGTTATTTCGATCCAGCTCAAGAGTGTTCGCGTCCGGGCGCGTGCCCTGCTTGTAGTCATAGTGCTGGCCGGCCGAAGCAAAACTGATATCGAAGGCGCCGTTACTGAGCTGGGAATAGTGCAAAGCCCGATTGACGACTTCGCAGATCTCCTTGGTGGTTGTCAGCGACTTGGTAGCGCCTTCGCGGTTGATCCGTGATAGCTCGCTAGCGGGGTTCCACGGGTTCATCATTAGATCTAAGCGCTGGAATTCGGCGAACACCTCATCCTTAGCCTGCTGTGCAATAGCCTCGTTGGGGTGCCACAGCTCTACCGTGATTTGGGTGCCCATCATTTCCCGGCTGTCGCTGAGCCATACAGCCCACGTGAGCTGCGGGCACAGTATAAAAGCCAGTAGCAGCGCAAGTGCCTGACGACCGGGCCAATTTCGCCGTGTATTGGCGCTCCCATCCTGGGTGTTAATAAACATATGCGAAGTGTATCGCGTCAGGCCTTACTCGGCCGCGAGAACAGGCTTTTTTCTGATGAAAAGTGGGGTTTATGCCGAGGACTGCGATGCTTTCGATGATTTCGCGCCCCAATCGCTAAAAGCGGTTATCGTGTCTACTGTGCCGACTTCAAAACGCGGGTAAATATGCTCAAGGACCAAACTTATCAGACGTTTCTTGAGTAGACTTGCAATACCTTTGTAACAAAGCTATTATCCAGAATAATTACAACAGTTAACGGAGACTGTGCAGATGACGGCGGCCGAAAAAGCAAATTCGATACATAACGCGAAACCCGAGAGTTGCTATCTGGAGGCGGGAGGCATTAAGACGCACTACATAGAAGCGGGTACTGGCACACCGACCATACTGATCCACGGGGGTGGGGCCGGTGCTGATGGTTGGGGAAACTGGCGCAAGTGCCTGCCCCTGTTTGCAAAGCATGTGCGTACAATGGCCATAGATCTGGTCGGTTTTGGCGACAGTAGCAAACCGGACCCCAGTGAATTCGTCTACTCGCAGGATGCGCGGGATCAGCAGTTGGCAGACTTTGTTGAAGCGCTGGATACCGGTCCAGTGAATTTAGTCGGTAACTCAACGGGAGGCTTAACCGCAATTGGTGCTGCCTTGCTGAAACCGGATCTGGTCAACAAGGTGGTTTTGATGGGCAGCGCAGGCATAGAAACCGGAGTGATAGCACCCTTGAAAGCACTTACGGAGTATGACTTCACACCGGCGGGTATGGAACGGATTATATCCAGCCTGGCTAACCCGAATTTCCCCATCGAACCGGACCTCGTCGACTATCGCTATCAACTCTCCATCGATCCCGGCGTGCGTTCGGGCTACTCTGCCTTTATGGCCTGGATCGTCGAGCAGAAAGGTCTGCACAGACCCGAAGAATTCATCGCACGGCTAAAACACAAAGCGCTGGTGGTGCACGGTAAGGAGGATAAGGTAGTGCCGCTCAGCAGCGGGCTTCGTTTGCTGGAGCTGATTGAGAACAGCTCGGGCTATATCATCCCACACTGTGGTCACTGGGCAATGATGGAGTACCCCGAGCTCTTTTCACGCGTCACCTTGGATTTTTTGCTGCATGACTAGCGGGGTTGCGTAATAGCATGGACAGTTCGATTTCAGGACTGGGCTATGTCGGGTTACAGGTCTCCAATGTCGATGCGTGGCATGATCTGCTAACCACTGTGTTCGCCTTGGAGCACCGCCCTGCACCTGAGCTATCGCAGTATCGTATGGACACCTGGAAGCAGCGGCTGTCGCTCTATCCCAGCGCGGCGGACGGCGTTGCACATCTAGGCTGGGAGGTTTCGGATCGGGCTGCAGTAGATGCACTGAAACACACGTTAAGCGCGGCCGATGTGGCCGCAACAGATTTGACCCGCGAAGAGTGCGAAGAGCGCGGCGTACTCGGCGGCACATGGTTCCGCGATCCGTTCATGCAGGTTCGTCACGAGCTGTTTTGGGGCCCCACGATTCTGAGTGAGCAATTTGCCCCGGCACGACCAATGCAGGGCTACGTTACTGGTGATCACGGTATGGGTCATGTGGTGCTGATGACACCCAGGCAAGAGGACGCGGTGGCATTCTTCACCGAGGTGTTGGGATTTCGCGTATCCGATATTATGGACTTTGGTGGTGAGCGGTGGGGCGGCCACTACCGACACGTGTTTTTGCATTGCAATGCGCGCCATCACTCGATGGCGATCATGAGCCCGCCTGCAGGTGGCGAGGGTGAGGTACTCAATCATTTGGCGTTAACCGTACAGTCCTTTGACGACCTCGGATACGCCTATGACATTGTACGCGAGAAGCAAATTCCGGTTTTGATGACCCTAGGGCGGCACGTCAACGATCTGGCGACGAGCTTTTATGTCGGTAATCCTTCGCAGTCAGCGATAGAGATGGCCTGGGGTGGTGTGGAGATTGGCGACGACTGGAGCGTTAAGCACTATGACGATACCAAGATATGGGGGCACCATCTCTATCTGCCACCGCGTCCGCTAGGTTAGCTGGCAAAGCACTGCGGGATAGTAATGGCCGCTGCATAAGAGTCGTCATCTGTGACTAAGCGCTATCCGATTGCTTCATAGCCAGATGATGTTCGAGCAACAGTAGTGCGCGGTCGGTGCTATTGGTCAGCTTTTTCATAAGCGTATTGAACTTAACAAACTCTGTCGCTGACAGCGGAGCAAAGTGTTCATCATTCACCTCGGCCTGAATCTCGCTCAATTCCTCAAGACGCTTCCAGGCCTTATTGGTCAATCTCAGTTGTACCCGCCGTCGATCTTCCTCACTGACTTCCTTCGTCAGTAAACCCAGACCAACCAGTTTTCGCGTCTCTGTGGTCACAAAGGTGCCGCTTAGGCTGAGGTGCTCGGCTATCTCGCTCACGCCAATATCGCCGCCATCTTGAAGGTGCGCGATCGAAATAAGGATTGTGTATTGCACACCCGAGAGACCTACGTATCTGGCAAAGCCTTCCCTAACGGCTTCCAGGCGAACCGAAAACGCGAGGGCGTTGTGCACCATCTCTCGAAATGCATTGTCGGTGCCGTCGACTAGCAGTTCTTTACGTCCCACAGTGAGCGGCACACGATGGTGGGGGCTGCGATTGCCTGAGCCTGAGCTTCTTTTTTTCTTGTTGCTTCCTTTGTCTGCCATTAATCAACACCCCGTGATTATTCTGTGACCTCAGTGGTGAGGTAATACCTAGCGCTGCATTATCCTTCATCTTCTGTAGAGCTGCCAAGAAAGCTGCACTTGTTCAGCATTGGCCCTTTCTAAAAAAGCACTATAGCTTGCTTGACATCAAAGATTATACTCAATATTATCTTTGTAACAAAGGTAATTAAGAGAGATTATCGCAGTGATGGCAAAATATAGTGTGTCTCCAGAGCAGGTGGATCCGCTGGAGTTTCGCAAAGCCACTGGGCTCTTTACGACCGGCATTACCGTTATTACCGCCAGCGATGGTGAACAAGCCAGGGGCATGACGGCCAATTCCTTTGTCTCCGTATCGCTGGATCCACCTCTGGTGCTGGTCTCCATCGCCAACACCGCGAAAATGCACGATCTGGTGAAGCGAACCGGCAGCTACGGCATTAGCGTGCTCAGCGCCGACCAGCTGTCGCACTCCAAGTTATTCGCAGGTGGCAAGGGCGACGTCTCGAGCCTGCAGTTTGACTCCCTCGCCGGTGTGCCGATTTTAGAGAATTGCCTATCGTCGTTCGCCTGCGACTTACACCAAGAAGTGGAGGCGGGTGATCACACCCTATTTATTGGTCATGTACGCGAGTTGGCCTTTCGAGAGGCAGACCCGCTCGTATATTTCGCCAGCGGCTATAAGGCGATTGCTTCAGCGAGCGCGGTCCTTAGCGTTTGAGCACAGCTGCTTGGACCGTCAATCTAGAAAAACTTGTCTGTGTTGCTTAATCAGGCAATGAAAGTATCAACCTCGTCGCCGGATCGCGAGGTGTTGTGAACAAGGAGTGGAGGAAAAAGGATGTTAAGTGCAGAGAAATTAACCCCCCTTAAGCAGGTCAAGGATGGTAACCACCATATCGAAAGCCTGAAGGATGGTAGAACGGTCTATTTGAACGGCGAGGCGATTACCGACGTCACCACGCACAAGGCCTTTAAGCGGTCTGTGCAAACAACCGCGGGACTTTTTGATCTACAGGCCAGTGCTGAGCACATCGACGAGCTCACCTTCGAGTCCCCCACCAGTGGTGGTAGAGTAGGGGTATCTTGGCTGCTACCCACATCTTATGAAGAGATGGTCAAGCGGCGTGAAGGACTCACTCTGCTGGCCGAGCAGCATGTAGGTTTTATGGGTCGCTCCCCGGATCATTTGGCCTCTGCCCTTGGTGGGCAAGTGATGGGTATCGAGGTGTTTCGTGAATATTCACCCGAGTATGCGGCGAATCTCGAAAACTATTTTCAGTACATCCGCGACAATGATCACGCCCTGACCTACGTCATCATCAACCCTCAAGGTAATCGATCTGCTGCTGCCTCCGAGCAGCAGGAGGACCTGGTGATGCGCGTTGTCGATGAGGATGACCAGGGCATCACCGTGCGCGGCGCTAAAATGTTGGGCACGAGTGCGATTATGGCAAACGAGGTATTTGTCGCGAACCTCCAGCCACTGCGACCTGAAGAGGTAAGTTACGCGACGTCATTTGCGTTACCGATGAACACACCTGGGTTGCGTGTGGTGTCTCGCAAGTCGTTTGAAGAGAGCGCCGAGAGTATGTTTGATAACCCGCTTTCGTCACGCTTCGATGAGAACGATGCGCTGGTGTACTTCGATGACGTGAAAGTGCCGCGAGACCGGATCTTTGTCAATCAGAATGTTGAGATGTGTCGCAAGCAGTTCCACTCCACGCCAGGGCACGCTTTTCAAAACTATCAGTCGCAGATTCGTCTCGCGGTCAAGATGCGTTTTTTGACGGGCATGGCTCATAAGATTGCGGAAACGATTGGCACAGTCAATATGCCGCCGGTACAAACCACCTTGGGCAAGCTGGCCTCTGAGGCCGCTACGATCGAGGCGCTGGTCTGTGCCATGGAAGCGTCTGGCCAACAGTATGGAGACTACTACGTCCCTAACAAGCACATGTTGTATAGCGCTCAGGTTTATACCCAGGAGCTGTACCCAAACTTTGTTAACGCGATTCGTGAGCTGGCGGGTGGCAGCCTCATTATGTTGCCAGCGTCATCGCGCGACTTCGATAACGATATCGTTGCTGAGATCATCGAGCGCACTCAGGTATCGGCGGGTGTTACTCCGACGGAGCGCGTCAAGTTTCTGAAACTGGCTTGGGATGCGCTGGGATCGGAATATGCCGGCCGCCATCTACAGTACGAGATGTTCTATGCTGGCGCTCAGTTTGTCACCCGTGGTCATAGCTATCGGAACTACGATTGGGGCAAGGCCACTGCGATGGTTGATGGCATTCTAGAGGGTTATTCATTGGACGCGACCGATTGAGTTGTTATGAGTCTCAAGCCTGGTGGTTAGAGCGTAGCGCAGTGGAAAGGTTGAATGGATATTCGAAAATACTTTACCTTGATTGAACAAACCCACAGCGAAGCGGGTAGGGCTGTGCAGCCGCCGCTTCGTAAGGTGGCGGTTGTTGCCATTGTGGGCAATCCCTATGCGACCGGCACCTTCACCGAGGATTTGTCGGCTGCGATTGATTACAGCCCGGTAATTGCAAAAACCATTGCTGATATGGGTGTATCCGCCATGGGAGACCTGAAGATAGAGAGCTATGGTAAGGGCGCGATAGTAGGTGTGGGTGGGGAGCAGGAGCACGGCGTAGCCATGCTGACGACGGTATACGGCAATGCGCTGCGCGAGGCGGTAGGTGGCGGTGCAGCGTGGATTTCATCTGCTACCAAGCGGGCGGCACCCGGTGCCAGCATCGACATTCCGCTTGCGCATAAGGATGCACTGTATGTTCGCTCGCACTACGATGCCATGTCGATCACCCTACCTGACGCGCCGCTTGCAGATGAAATAGCGGTGATCTGCTGCTTTGCGAATCGTGGGCGACCTCATCATCGAGTAGGGGGCCCCAGTACAGCGGACATTATTGGCAAGGACGGCCTGCGTTGAAGATCTGGATAAGCGTGGAGGACCGACCAAGATGAAATGTGTTATCCGCAACATTGCTTGCATCGTCAATGGTAGCTGGCGTGATCCGTTTACCGAAGGCAGCTTTGTTGCCACCGAAGACGGTTTGATTACATATGTAGGAGAAGAGGATGCCAAACTCCTGAACGCCGCTGACGTGGTAATCGATGCGGGCGGAGCAACGATGGTGCCGGGATTTATCGATAGCCAGATTCACAACACTTTCGGCGATTACACGCCGCGCCAAAAGACCGTGGGTTTCTTGGAGAGTTACTTACACGGTGGCACGACGACTGCTATCAGCGCGTCAGAGGTGCACGTGCCGGGCAGACCGGTGGATCCCGAAGGCGTAAAAGCGCTGGCGATAGCCGCGCAGCGCAGCTTCGAACACTACCGGCCGGGCGGTATGCGCATGCTTGCCGGCTCTGTAATCCTGGAGCCCGGTTTGGTTGCAGACGATTTTCAGGAGCTGTACGACAAAGGAGTGCGCCTGGCCAAAGCTGGCTTTGGCGCAGTCGAGACTCCCTTTGACTACGCGCCTATGGTGCATGCCGCTAGAGACGCTGGGCTAATTACCACTGTGCATACCGGCGGAGCGTCTATCCCTGGATCGGGAGCGATCACCGGCGATCACCTGCTCGCCATGAATCCTCATGTCTCATTTCATATCAATGGCGGCCCTGTGGCGATGCCGGATGCCGATTTCGAGCGGGTTATCTTGGAAAGTGAAATTGCGCTTCAGGTTTGTACGGCTGGAAATCTGCGCACCATGATTCTCTGTGCCGAGCTAGCGCGAAAGCACGATGCCTTTGATCGCTTCCTCATCGCCACGGATACACCCACAGGCAGCGGTGTGATGCCACTGGGTATGCTCTATAGTATGATCAATTTGGCGGCGCTGACGGATTTCCCCCCGGAGTGGATGATCGCTGCCTCTACTGGCAACGTAGCCGATATCTATCGCTTAAACAGCGGATACCTACAGGTTGGCCGTGATGCAGATCTGGTCATTATCGATTCACCGGACGGCGGCACGCAGGACGATGCACTCTCAGCCATGCGTCATGGTGACATGGTGGCTGTGGGTGCCGTCATTACAGACGGCGTACCGCGTTTTGTGGGCCGCAGTCGTAACACGCCACCCACAGTGAGAACGATTGCTGTCGAACGCTGCAGCGTGCCTCAGCAATTTGATACCAGCAAACACTGATACGGCCCGAGGGGGTAGTTATGTCAACTCAATCCAGCGCGCGAACTGAGAATGATCAGGGCACCATATTGGACGTTGCTGTGGCCGAACAGGTATTGGAGCACCTGGGATTTTCGCAACTCCCCTCGCCGACACTGGAGAATTTGCACAGCGTATACAAGGCCTGGTCTCGCGGCGTCGGTTACGACAACGTACAAAAGCGTGTCTACTTTGCCGAAGGAGGCACGGGGCCCTTTCCACTGGCTGATCCGAATGATTTTATGCGCGCCTTCCTAAAGCATGGTACAGGCGGCAGTTGCTGGGTTGTGGCCGAAGCCTACTTCGGGCTGCTCTACCACATTGGTTACGATGTCAGGCGGGTTGCCGGGCAGATGCTCAACTGTGACGACCCTATGAAGCCGAATCACGGCACCGTGCTCGTTACACTGGATGGCGTGGACTACGCCAGCGACCCCAGCATGGTCGGTGAAGAGGCGATACCCCTTTTGCGAGGGCAGCCCTCTGCGGCACAGAGCAAAGTGCACGGCCTATGGTCTACTGGCGATGGCAACTACTGGTGGCGACCCGGTCATTCACGTGTTGCAATTGAGTACATGACCCAGTTTGACCCCTGCAGCTATAGCTACTTTGTAGAACGCTACGAAAAGACCAAGGAATTCAGCCTATTCAATGCCGTGCTGTATGTGCGTCGAAACCACGAGGGTGGCATTCGCACCGTCGGGCGGGGCAACCTGATTCATATCGACCTTGAAGGCAATATGACCGGTGAGCCTATCGCCGAGCCTGAACTGTCTGAGCTGTTGGTTGAACAGATGGGCTTATCCGAAGAAATAGTCAGTCGCCTACCCCCGGATGACGGTGGCGCGACCTTTGGCAATGTGAGTTGAGCAACGGGTTTCAACTGCCATGACCACGTCAACAGATTTTGATTGGGACTACCTTATCCAGCGCGATCGTGT
>JBCDFM010000044.1:0-21752 GCA_039178015.1 Pseudomonadota bacterium | reverse complement strand
AGCTTTTTAGCTTTTTAGCTTTTTAGCTTTTTAGCTTTTTAGCTTTTTAGCTTTTTAGCTTTTTAGCTTTTGCAAGATGCTAGAGAAATCCATCTGCCCGTTTCCAGCCTGCTGGTGCTCGCTGTAAAGATCCTTAGCGAGCTGTCCCATGGGATTTTCAAAGTTACAACCCGCAGCAATCTCCAGCGCCAGACCCAAGTCCTTAACCATCAAATCGACCATGAAACCGGGCTTATAGTCATTGCTAGCAGGCGCCTTCTCCATCACACCGGGGTAGGGATTGTATACCTCAAGAGACCAGTTTCGACCCGAGCTTGCGAGCATGATCTCTGACAGCACCGTCGGGTCCAGACCATTGCGAGCACCCATCTCCAATGCCTCACAACTTCCAATCATATGGATGGCAAGCAACATGTTGTTGCATCCTTTGGCCACCTGTCCTGCTCCAGCAGGGCCGGCGTGAAAGATGTTCTTGCCCATGTCGCCAAGAAGAATACGGGCCTTTTCAAAGGTATCTTCACTACCGCCACACATGAACGCCAATGTTCCCGCCGCCGCTGCGGCAACGCCGCCGGACACGGGACTGTCCATGAAGCCGATATTAAGACCTGCAGCATGATTACCTACTTCACGGGCAGTAGCCGCATCGATGGTGCTGCAATCAAGTACGGTGGTTGCAGCATCTAGTGAGGCCAGCAGACCATCGTCGCCAAGATAGGTGACTGCGACGTGTTTACCTGCGGGTAGCATCGAGACCACATAGTCCACTTCCTTCGCTGCAGCGCGCGCACTGCCTGCCACCGTTGCGCCCGCTTGCTCAAGCTGCTCCAACGCAGCCTTGGACAAGTCAAATACGCATACATCATGTCCTGCTTTGATGAGGTTGATTGCCATTGGCCCGCCCATATTGCCGAGCCCGATGAATGCAACCTTAGCCATGATTAAGGCCTCCAGATAGTATTTTTATAGGTCTTCAAGCGGATTTTCGTGCCACGGCGGCACAAAAAAAGTATCCACAAGTTCCTCTGGCACATCCCGCGTCGACTTATAGCGCCAGTCAGGTGTGCGATCTTTATCAATCAACAGCGCTCGAACGCCCTCGGCAAACTCGGGGTAGCGCATGATATTCGTCGCCAACACCAATTCCGCTTGAAACACTTCTCGTAGCGAGGCGTGACGCGTCTTTGCCAGTTGCCGATAGGAAAGCAAAGCCGCCAGCGGCGAGCCGCGACCCATGCTCTTGGCGGCAGCTGACAGCCAAGGGTCCTGGGTCTGCTGCGCTACGATATTATCAACGATTTCATGCACGTCATCGCCGTCGCAAAGTGTCGCAATAGAGCCAAGATGTGGTTCGACCTGACCACCGGGGCATTGGCTGAGACTTTGCTCTGCAAACGGTCTCAGTATGTGCTTAACCAGGGCGTGATTAGCTGCCTCATCAACCTGCCATCTCTGCCGCACAAGCGCATCGAATACCTGTTCCCGACGTTCACTATCAACAAACCGATCCGCCAGCCCGGTATAAATAGCATCGGCTGCATTGATGGAGGCGCCGGTGAGACTCAAAAAATGTCCGCACTTTCCAGGCATATGATTGAGAAACCAGCTGCCTCCTACGTCGGGAAAAAGGGCAATGCCCACTTCCGGCATGGCGATACGGGTTTTTTCAGTAACTATACGATGCGAGCAACCGGCCATAACACCCAGACCGCCGCCCATCACAATACCGTGCGCCCAACATACGATTGGCTTGGGATAGGTATGCAAGGTGTAGTCGAGCCGGTATTCACGTTGGAAAAAGGTCTCGGCGTATTCGCAAGGGCCTCCCGGCGTCGCCGTCACATCGCGATACAGCGCTTGAATATCGCCCCCAGCACAAAACGCTTTATCACCAGCGCCCTCGAAGAAAATTGCGGCGATACCAGGGTCAGTGCGCCATAGATCTAACTTTTCCTGTAGCTCATCGACCATTTCAAGCGTTAGAGAATTAAGTGTACTCGGCACTTGCAAGGTGACGCGAACTAATCTGCCAGCGCCCGCAGCGTGCTCCTCTACTCGAATTGCAGTATCCGCCATCTGGGCCAGGCTCAGGCGTTCTGCCATTCGGGTTTACGCTTTTCGAGAAACGCGTTGACACCTTCGCGCTGATCGGCCGTAGAGAACAGCTCGACAAATAAGTCTCTTTCGCCTTCAAGACCTTTCGCGATCACCGTGTCACGTCCGGAATGAATCAGCTTTTTGCACAACCTAACTGACGTAGGGCTTTGCTCACCCACCTGCTCGGCAAGCGCTAGCGCGCTTTGCAAGGACTCACCCTTGGGCACAACTTCTTCGACCAAGCCGATACGCTGGGCGGTATTCGCATCAATTCTTTCACCGCAAAGAATCATGCGCTTAGCCCAGCCCTCGCCCACAAGCCAAGACAAGCGCTGGGTGCCACCGGCGCAGGGCAGCAAACCTACCTTTGCTTCTGGCAGCGCCATTTGCGCCTGTTCCTCGGCAATGCGGATATCGCAGGCCATTGCCACCTCTAACCCGCCGCCCATGGCAAACCCGTTGACCGCTGCTATAGATACGCCGCGAAAATCCGCGAGTGTTTCAAAACCCTCGCCAAAATAGGCCGCCATGCGACGGGCCGTTTCGGGATCTCCATCTGCAAATAGTTTAAGGTCGGCGCCCGCGGAAAAGAATTTTTCGCCGGCACCAGTCAAAACCAGCGCATAAATCTCTCTCATGTCATTGAGCTCGCTGACCAGCACTTTTAACGCAGGCAGGCTCTCCGTATCCCAGGTATTTGCGCCAGGGTTATCAATCGTCACCAACGCGGTATGTCCGCGCAAGTCGACTTTCAATTTTTCTGTTGTGCTGATACTCACTTGATCACCTCCAATGCGCCTTCCATCAACAATTTGCGAGAGATAATTACCCGCATAATCTCGTTCGTACCCTCAAGTATTTGATGCACGCGCGTATCTCGTACATGTCGCTCCAACGGATATTCTTTGATATAGCCGTAACCGCCGAATAGCTGTAAAGCCTCGTTGCAGATCGCGAAGCCTGAGTCTGTTGCAAAGCGTTTGGCCATGGCACAGTAGGTGGATGCTTGCGGATCCTTAGTGTCCAGCTTGCTAGCAGCGAGGCGAACCATTTGCCTGCTCGCGACGAGTTCCGTCAGCATGTCGGCAAGCTTGAATTGAGTCGCCTGGAAATCGGCGATGCTGCTTTCGAATTGTCGCCGCTCCTGCACATAAGCGGCGGCTTCCTCCAAGGCCTGCTGCGCAGTGCCCACACTGCAGGTTGCGATATTAATTCGACCTCCATCCAGACCTTCCATTGCTATCGCAAAACCCTGACCTTCCTCTCCCAGACGATTCGCCGCAGGGACCCGTACATTATCAAAGCTGATCATTCGGGTAGGCTGGGCATTCCAGCCCATTTTTGCCTCTTTTTTGCCATAGCTGATACCGTCCGCGTTTGCCGGAATCAGTAATGCGGTGATGCCTTTTGGACCGCCTGCGCCTGTACGCAACATCACCACCAGCACATCTGTATCGCCAGCGCCAGATATAAACACCTTGCTTCCGTTAACAATGTAGTCTTCACCATCACGTTTAGCGCTGGTCCTAAGTGATGCGGCGTCTGAACCCGCGCCGGGTTCAGTGAGACAATATGATGCCAGTTTGGTACCCGCCACCAGCTCCGGGCACCATTGCTCCACCACGCCTGGATTACAATACTTGCCGACCATACTGGTCGCCATATTGTGGATAGTAAGAAAGGCAGCCGTGGTGGTGCAGCCTTTAGCAAGCTCTTCAACGATCAGGCTGGCATCAAGTCGGCTCATATCCAGTCCGCCCGCCGATTCAGGCGTGTACATGCCCATAAACCCCAACTCGCCCGCTTGCTGAAGGGCGTCGCGAGGAAAAATACACTCTTCATCCCAGCGCGCTGCATAAGGGGCCATGGCACCTTCGGCGAAGGCCTTGGCGCTCTCGACAAATGCTTTCTGGTCGTCGTTAAGGGAAAAATTCATGGTTATTTTCGATCCCTTGTAGAGACTGTCTTACAGACGATCCATTACTTTTCCGAATAACTCTTCATCAGACGGAAGCGTCTTGGTGGTCTCAAGGGGCTTCGAAACCCAGGTTTCGTTGATCAAATCGCGCCAGGTGATGTTGTGGTTAATGCCGTTTCCACCCCAGGAACCACAGCCCAGGGAAAACGTCTGGCGCATGCCATTCCACAGGTTGCCACTATTTGATGCTGCCTGAGGCTGATTGACCATGACACGAGACGTGCGAGTACCCATAGCCAGCTTCATAATGTTTTCATCATTATACGAGTAGATGCCACAGCTATGGCCCTGGCCCTGATACGCCTGAATACGATTGGTCAGCTCAATGGCTTCATCAATGTCTTTCACTTTGTAAAGGGCCATTGTGACCGTCAGTTTCTCTCCCGAGAAAGGGTAGTCGGGACCAGCGCCGGTTTCCGGCACAATGAGAAATGTCTTCCCTTCAGGTAGGTCTATGCCAGCCTTCCCGGTGATGGTTAACGCGTGCTGCGCCACAATTTTCGGATTGAGATGACCATCTTCCCAAATCACCGATTGCAGTTTTTGCTTGTCCTCTCCCTCGATGACATAGCCGCCCTCGAGCTTCAGTTTTTCCAGCATCTCGTCGTAAATCGATTCGAACAGCAGTACGGAGTTATCCGAAGAACAAGACGCCGCCAAATCTAGGGTTTTTGACGTACGAATTTTTTCTGCGGCTTCATCCAGATCCGCAGAGTCATCTACTGTTATTACCGCATTACCCACACCCACGCCCAGAGCTGGTGTGCCTGAGGAGTAGGCCGCACTTACCATCGCCTCACCACCGGTTGCCAAAATACGATCACACTGGGCCATCAATTCGTTTGTTTTATCCAATGAGGGCACGTCAATGCTCTGCACAAGATCCGCAGGAGCGCCCATTGCGACGATGGCTTCACGCATGAAGTCGCAGATCATTTTGTTAGTGAGCTTAGCCCGCGGATGTGGCGCGATGATAATCGCGTTGCGGCCTTTCACTGCGGAAATAGCTTTGATTACCGGGGTCGCTTCAGGGTTAGTGGAGGGCGAGAGTGCACCCACAACGCCAACTGGTTTGGCGATCTTTACAATACTGCGCGCCGGATCTTCCTCTATGACGCCAACAGACTTGTCATCGATGATATCCATCAGGGTTGCGCGCGTCTTGCGGTGGATCTTTAGATACTTGCCCTCATAGTTACCCAGTTGCGTTTCCTCGACTGTGAATCGAGCGATCTCTTCCGAGACATCTTCACGGGCAACCGACCAGACCATCGCAGTAATCAACTCGTCGACCTGCTCTTGGGTGTAGTCAGCTATTTGTGCCTGGGCGGCACGAGCGCGTTCGATCATGGCCGCGATTTCCTGACGCGCTTCTTCCAATTCTGGCTTTTGTTCCATGGCTAATTGCTCCCTCGTTGCTTGCTGCATCTGGTCACTCCAAGTTCACAGGCTGATGAACGCTTCGATCAAAGGGCAGGTACTGTACCTCGACCTGATGAAAACTCAAAGAGAGGAAATTGCGTTTAACATGGACTATCTTGCGGCTATTGTGGCTTAATTGGATACTTCGACAAAACCGTTTGACCAGTGTATGAGTACAACCTCTCAATGGCCGCTGCCAAACGACGGCATTCGGTTTCTAAGCCCAGCATTTATGCTATCTAAGCTTGCGAGGCATCCGCTCACCAGAGAGTGCTATCCAGCGGGGATGGGCTACTATCCAAAAGCCGTAAACCACCGCATGCAGCGAGTCAGACATGACGACAACCTGTTAATTTATTGCGTAGACGGCGGCGGCCATGTCACTACTCCGAAATGGCTTGGCAAGGTCAATACTGGCGAGGTTCTCGTGCTGCCGCAGGGCGTTCCGCATCAATATCACGCAGACCCAGAACAGCCCTGGTCGATTTATTGGGTACATTACCAGGGAGTAAGTACCGCGATTTTTAACCAGTATTTGGGGTATAGAGAAGGCGAGAAACTGACGAGCTACGTGGGCATATCGCCGCAGCTAAAAGCGCATTTTCACAGCCTGTTGGAGGTTCAACGCACGGGCTATAACACTCGCGCCTTTATCAATGCATCCAATCATCTTCGTTTTTTACTCACTCAAATTGCCTTGGAAGCGGGTCGCGCAACAGCTATCAATGAGCATAATTTTGATTTGGAGGAGATCCAGCGCTTTATGCTTGAAAACCTCGCGCATCAGCTGAACCTGGACACACTGGCGGCGACCACAAAACTCTCCAAATATCATTTCTCAACCAAATACAAAGCACTGACAGGTTATTCGCCCATCAAACACTTTCTTAATATGAAAATAGAGCACGCATGCCAACTCCTGGACGGTGAAGACCTGAGCGTAAAAGGTGTGGCGGCTGCGCTGGGTTACGAAGATCCGCTTTATTTTTCAAGGATGTTCAAGAAGACTGTCGGCATGTCCCCACGCGCCTATCGCAGCTCGGTCAGGAAATAGCTTCCTTAGCCGCTGCGCTCGCTACCGGGGTGATCGTCTCTCCCGTTATTGTAAGGTGCTTCATCAGCAGCGCTCGCATCCATTGATGCGGAGTGCTACGAGAAGTGCGAGTGTGTCGCATCAAAGACATCTTTCCTCGGTTAGCACTGTGGGAGTTTCGTATCATGCGCTGCAGTTCTGCCGGCATTTCATGGCCCGTAATACGATCGCGGTAGAGACCACCTGCTTCAAAACCTGCATTGGCAACCAGTAGTGAATCCGTTCGACACAATACGCCCACGGCAGCCGCAAACTGTGTCGTTTCCAGCGCGATAGTTCGATGAACACCATACTGGCCCAGCACATCGTCTACCATACTGGTATTTTCTCTGGTGAGACCAGGCAGATAAAGTCGCAGATGAGGGTATGACAAAAAATCTTGCAGACTCATCTCTTTGCTAACCAGCGGGTGGTCAGTGCGCATATAGCAACGCGGTGCAATGGTCGCAATAGGCTCTGCCAGAATATCGCGCTCCGTGTCGACTGCAACGAATGCAGCGAAATCGGCCTCACCTTTTTTCAGCTGTTCCTGATAGTTGGGCGCTACTTCTGCCGTGATCACCTGCACCGACGGGGCCACATCACGCAATTCCGACATCAAACCGGGCAGCAATGCTTCGCTGAGTATAGGCGGCAGGAGCAGCTTAAAGCTGCCATTAAAGGTTTCAGGATCAAAACCCTCATTGCCGAGAACCTGTTCTACCTTTTCCAAAAGTGCAGGCAGATCCTTCGCAAGATCTTCAGCCCGAGGCGTCGGTACCAGGCCATGAGCCGTGCGCGTAAACAGTTCATCTTCAAATGAGTCGCGCAATTTTTGCAGGGTTTTGCTCAAGGCGGGTTGGGATACTGACAAACGTTCAGCTGCGCGCGTGACATTGCGCTCTTCCAACAAGATTTGCAGCGCGACCAGTAGATTCAAGTCGGTGCGAATCAACTTGCGCGAAATCATGTAGCCCCCAATGAAATAACCTCTGGTTATAGACCAAATCCTAGCAAACTGGTGAGATCAATTCATCCCACAAAACTTAGAAAATCCCTGTCTCGTATGACCTGCCCTTTCCGACAGTCTTGGCTGGCTGGCTGTTATGGAGGCTGCTACCATGATACGGATGCCAACGTTTGCGGCGATCCCAGACTGCATCATCACGAGTGAGGATAACAATGCGCTTTATTCCAACCCTGGCTTTATGTTTGTTTGCCCTACTGTTGGCAGCGTGTAGCGGCATCGAAACCCGTCCCGCCCCTATCGAACAGTTTGCTGCAGGCAACTACAAATACTACAAGTGGCGCAGTGAACCGCTACCCAATCCCGATAACCTACAGGACCCAATGCATATCATCGACCCCATTGTGCGAGCTCAGCTCGATAAGGACCTGGCAAAGAAGGGCTACGTCCTGGATCCGTCGCGCGCTCAGTTCAGTGTCGATTATCTGTACGCTCAGGGTTTGCGACTGGGAGAGCGCAGCGCAGAGGCATCAAATCTGACACCCTATCCTTCGGTGAACCCCAACCGCCAAATCAACCAGGCGGTGGTTGATAATGCCTATGCCCTAGGAGGGGTTAGAGAAACTAACAACATCGCGTTGCAATTCAACGACACCACCACCAAAAAGGAAGTTTGGCACGTGATCATCACCAAAATTGTCGAGAACGTGAATGAAGTGGACGTCAGCGAAATGCGCTCCAGCCTGAGAACAGGGATTCGCGAAGCGCTCAGTACCGTCCCGCCCGCGAGTTAACCAAGTCAGTCGTAGACCTGCGGGTTAACGCAGCAGGGCATAGTTTGGCCCGCCAGTGCGGCGATAGCATTGGCAACGGCCAGGTCCGCCATGCGGATTCGAGTTTGCACTGAAGCACTACCGATATGAGGCGTGAGTACCACGTTCGGCAGGTTTAATAGCGGACTGCTACGGGTAATCGGTTCTTCGCTAAACACATCTATTCCGGCGGCAGACAGCCGCCCATCCATGAGTGCTTCGGCGAGAGCCACCTCATCTACAATTCCGCCGCGCGCCGTGTTTACCAGCACCGCACCCGGCTTGATTAAAGCTATGCGCTGAGCGCTTATTAAGTTTCGAGTATCGTCCGCCAAAGCCACGTGGACAGTAATGAAGTCACTTTTAGCCAGGACATCTTCCAGCGGCAGCAGATCAACGCCGGGGGCGGATGCTTCGCTGCGATTATAGGCGACTACCTGCATGCCAAAGCCAGCCGCTCGTCGCGCAACCGCTTTGCCAATTTCTCCCAAGCCAATAATCCCCAGTGTCGCACCCCAAAGATCTTTGCCGACAAAAAATTCGGGCGACCACGTATTAGCTGAAGACCATTGTCCATGGCGAATAAAACGGTCCGACTCCGCAATTCGCCTAGCGGCCGCTAATAACAGGGCAAAGGCTGTATCCGCTGTGGTTTCCACCAGTACGCCAGGAGTGTGGCCAACCGGGATTTTGCGATCCGTCATCGCATCAACATCGATATGGTCTACACCCACTGACATGCTGGAGACAAACTCTAGTCCCGGGAGGGACTTAATCAAGTTGCAATCGACGCGATCAGTGAGCATGCATAGCAGCCCCTGTACGCCGACCATCTCGCTGTGCAGCGACTGCGGTGTGATTGGACCAGGGTTAGGCCATACCCTCAAGTCACATGAGTCCGCCAATTTTCGCAGACCGTCTCCAGGCAGCTGGCGTGTAACAAACACGCTTTTTTTCAATCGTCAGGCCTCAATATCATGCAAATCTACCGGCGTCAGCCCAAGCATTTTTTGCATATCCGATTGCCAGGTTAACAATTGCTCGCGCTCATAGTGGGCAACCTCAGATAAATTGCCCCAGATCGGCTGCGGCCAACAAGAGTCATTGGGGTGCCTGCCAATAACGTGCAGATGCATTTGCGGAACTACGTTTCCCAAGCCGGCAAAATTCACTTTGTCAAAACCCAACACCTGCTTGATGAACTCCGACACGGCAGCACAATCGGCCATCACCCGATCCCGATGGTGTTCAGGCAGGTCCAGCAGATCCTGCATCCGCGTATCCGGAACCAAAATAAACCAAGGCAACGCTGCGTTCCGATGCAGCAGCACTTCGACTCCCGGCAGGCTGCCCATGAGATAACAGTCCGTGAGTAGTTGCGGATGAATAAGGCCTCTGTCCAAATTCGTTTCCTCATGTTCGCGATTACTGTAGCGCCGCTTGATCTCCCTTGGCAAACAGGTGGACCCGAAATACCCTAGATGATGCACCCTACCAGGTTGCTGGCAATCAGCTTGCTTAGTTCAAAAAATAAGAATGACGCAAAACGCCCTGATGCAGAGCCAGGACATAAGCTCAGCCTACCTGACTGGGCAGGGCGCACCTATCTGAAAAGCGGCCATGGGCGCGAAAGCTACAGCCGACACCACTGCATAAGAGGCGGTCCGCGTCGATCTACCGCGGCTGACTGCTAAATAGTGAGTCCGCCGTCAACGACCAGACATTCGCCGTTTGTGTAACTGCCAGCCTTGGAGACCAGGTACAAAACCGCACCCGCCATTTCGCTCGGCTCAGCATGTCGGCCCATGGGTATCTTGCTCACGGCTTCTTCGTAAAACTCGTCATTTGCAAACAGCGCCCCTGCAAACCTGGTTTTGGTCAATCCCGGGAGAAGCGCATTGCAGCGAATTCCCATAGCGCCGCACTCTTTCGCAAAGGCTTGGGTCATATTCACAACCGCGGCCTTGGTAATGGAGTAAATCGCTTGCATTGGAGCAGGTTGCAGCGCATTGATAGACGCGGTGTTAACTATCGCACCGCCTCCATTATCGCGCATCAACTTGCAGGCCTCGATAGACATAAAAAAATAACCCCGAATATTGACGTCTATCGTCTTGTTGAAGGCACCCAAATCCGTATCGAGTACATGGCCAAAGTAGGGGTTGGTGGCGGCATTGTTGATACAAACATCCAGTCGTCCATGAGCCGATTTTATGTGCTCGAAAATAGTCGATATGTCTTCCATATTGCCCACATGACAAGCAAAGGCTTCTGCCTCACCGCCGCTCTCGCGAATACTCTCCGCAACGGCAGTGCAGTCATCGATTTTCCTGCTGGACACGATCACATGGGCACCTTGCTCTGCCAACAGCCTGGCAATCTCTTCGCCAATTCCACGGCTTGCACCGCTGACAAGTGCGACCTTTCCAGTAAGATCGAATAGCGTTGTGGTCATTTTTCGATTTCCTTGTTAGTAAAATACCGTCTGATCGCAATGCCATCGATCAGAATGAGCGAAATACGATCACCTCACCGCCGTCAGCAAGCAACACCAGCTTGTCGCTGTCAATACGGTAACCAGTGACACTGCCTAGCGCTTGCAAATAAGCGCGCTCGAGGTCAGCGCCTTCCTCGCAAGCCATCAGCGTGCTAGCCATGGGGCCAAATTTCAAGGCAACACCCGTTTCGGTCTGACCTCCAGTTTCGTAGTATCCGGAATAGCGATTACAACCAGAGAAGCCGGCTGCACGACCATCTTCGGCGCTGAATAGCAAATTGACTGACTCACCCTGTGCGCCGGTAGCGGCAGGTTCGCCGTTTAAAGAGACAAGTGTCCACGTCGGGCCTGCGAGGCTTTGCGCAGGCCCTATATTAGAACCAGGCACACGCTGTACAAGTATCTGCAACGCACTTCCGGTGAATGGCTCAATAAACTCCGTCGAGTTGAACAGCAGTTGTCCATTGCGAGATATCGTGGCTCGTATCGAGTACAGAGAAGCTGGATCGATAAGATCTGGATCGTACTCCAATACAAAGGGGAAAGGTGGGCCAGACTCTGGTACGAGCGTCACAGCAGATAGGGTACTCGCCAATGCATCCGGTTGTGAAATATCTTGTAGCTGCACCTCAACCACCGCTTCGGGAGGCAACATTATCCGTTCTCTGTAAAAGACGGTACCTTCAATTCGGCCGTTTTCAAGATCCAAATCGCCGTTCATAGACGAATCACCGCTGCACCCCCACATTAGAGGCACCAGCAAAACGAACATCAAAAGCTGCCGGCGGCGGACCAAGTCCACCACAGCGGATACAACGGTAATCGATATGCTCACGGCGACACTGTTCAAAGTGTGATCCCTCCTCGTTAAATCTCGAATCATTTGTGAGGCTCTTCATTCGCCAAGCTCTGAAGCATTTCGGCCATTTTTTGCTGCAGCTTATTGATGGCTTTCAATGGCCGCACCATAACCTTAAATTCACAGATTTTACCATCGTCATCAAAGCTGACGAGATCGACACCGTTGATGGAAATGCCATCAATTTCACATGAGAATTCCAGCACGGCCTGATTAGCATCGACAATTTCTTTGACGTAGTGAAAACCCTCATGCAACACGTACATTGCACCCACCAAATACATTTTCGTAATGGCAAAGCCGCGTTGTGGCGTGTGCACCACGGGTGAAAAAAATACACAGTCAGCAGCCAAAATCTCGTCCAACAGGGCCGGATCCTGCTCTTTGGCAAATTGATGCCAGCGCTCAAGCGAATTCATGTCAACCCATGCTCCAGCTAGTTGCCCACAAACGATTGCGGACAGGTTCAGGACAGGCGCATAAGGTAACGCGAAGCGCTTGTAATGCCAATGCAGACAGAGATCGTCCCTATTAAGTGTCGCGCGTCGAGCTGTTATGCTCTGCCCGTCCCATCGTGGAATGACATTATGGAGATCTTCGAAAAGGCTGTTCTTGGCATTTGGCCGCTGGCCCTCATTATCGCTGTTGGAGTTGGGATTGCCTGGCTCATCAATCGATTTGTGAAGAATCGAACTGATAGTAGCTCTAATCTTCTGTATCCCGTTCTCAACTGGGTCAATATCTCCGCCGTGGTCATCGCGTTGATTATCATGCTGCCCATTAATGAACAAACCAGAGGTCAGGTACTGAGCCTGCTGGGCGTTGTTATCACTGCCGTTATAGCCCTTTCATCCACCACCTTCGTCGCCAATGCTATGGCGGGGGTTATGTTACAGACGACCAAGCCGTTTAGGCCCGGCGACTACATACGGGTGAACGACCAGTTTGGGCGTGTAATAAAGCGCAATATGGTTAACACACAGATTCAAACCGAGTGGCGGGACCTGACAACCTTACCAAACCTGCTGCTGGTCAACAGTCCGGTGAATGTGCTTCACAGGGAAGGCACGATTATTTTCGCTGAAATATCAATCGGCTACGATGTCCCTTTTACTCGAGTGGACGAGCTAATGACCCGTGCCGCCGCAGATGCCGGCCTGGAGGAGCCATTCGTACTCGTGCACGAGCTACTCGATCATGCGGTCGCCTACCGTGTTTGTGGTTTCTTGCCTTCCATTAAGAGTCTGTTGAGCTCCCGTTCTAATCTGCGCAAGACGGTACTGACCCAAATGCATGGTCATGGCATTGAAGTGGTATCGCCCACCTTCATGAATCAACGACAGCTGGATCCAAAGAACAAGGTCATCCCCGATATACCTGTCCTTCACGGATCTGCCGCCGAGAGTTCCGTCAGCCAGGCACCAGAGGACAAAATATTCGATATGGCGCTGGAAGCAGAAAGCCTGGAAACCCTTAAGTCAGAACTGGAGAAAACCCGTACCGCACTAAAAGAGACTCGGTCGGCCACCAAAGATGCCGACAGTGAGGAGGTGGAAAAAATTGAGGCGTCAGCCTCGCGGCTTGAGCGCAAAGAGAAGTGGCTACAGGCCGCTATCAGTAAGCGCGAGAAAAAGGAATGAGCCGCTGCTTTAGATGTCCAGTTCCTGCCTGAACTCCCGCTCAATACGCTGCTCCATCTCGTATCGGGAAACGCCACTGCGACTCCGGCTATCGCGCATTCTCTGCTGATACCGCATGCGCCTGTAATACGCCACCAGTTTGGGAAAGCGATCAGCCTCAACTTCTCCGGCGAGCAATTCTTCAATAAACGCAATATCAATACCGACACGGTAGGCGATACGGCTAGGCCTAATTTTGTGCGCATGGAACTCAGCGACGATATGGATTTGCTGCTCGCGCGAGTGAGTGCACGGCCTCGAGTAGCCGTAGGGCGGTGAAGGCGCGCGAGGATCTTCTGCGTTATGGGTAAAGTCCATACTCAATTATTAGCAGCTCAACCGGACCTTGCCAAGTATGACTGGTGAATGACACGTCTAATTTGACACTCCGCAGTGGCTTACCATCGCGGCCGCGCAAGACTATACTGCTTTGCTCCGTTATTGCACTTCAAAAAACAAGAGACTTAACGTAATGACCTCAATCTCTATCGCCCCGGATCTAAGCGATATCGAATCTCACATGCTGAGCATTCTGGACAAGCAGCGAACCGACTTTCTAAGGGAAGGTCACGTTACTGCAAGCGCTCGCATCGACCGGTTGGACAGAGGTATCGACGTGCTCATTCGCTATGCGGATCAGTTGTCAGAAGCGCTGAACTCGGACTTCAGCTGCCGCCCTCGCGAACTGACCCTGTTAACGGATGTCGGCGCATCAATCACACCGATGAAGCATGCAAAAAAGCATCTAGGCAAGTGGATGCGTGCCGAAAAGCGATCCACCGTGTTTCCCTTGAATATCCTGGGCGGGCGCTCAAGGGTGGCATATCAACCGCTGGGAGTGGTAGGGATTATCTCGCCCTGGAACTTCCCAGTATCGATGGTATTCGCACCCATGTCTGGCGCTCTGGCGGCCGGGAACAGAGTCCTAGTGAAGCCCTCTGAGTTCACCCCATCGACTTCAGAAGTGATCAAAGCGATGATGGAGGACGCCTATGATCCCAAAGAGGTTGTGGTGTTTACCGGTGGACCGGAGGTGGGGCAAGCGTTTTCCCATCTGCCACTGGACCATCTGCTGTTTACCGGGGCAACCTCGGTGGCCAAACATATCATGGCCGCTGCCTCGAGGAATCTCGTTCCCGTCACGCTGGAGTTGGGTGGCAAATCCCCCGTCATCATCTCCCGCTCCGCTGATCTCAAGCAATCTCTGGCTAGGATCATGTTGGGCAAAACGCTCAACGCAGGTCAGATCTGTCTGGCGCCAGACTATCTTCTCGTACCTGAAGAGAGGCTGCACGACGTCATCGCGCTTGCACAAGACGCGGTCGCGTCTATGTATCCAACGCTCCTACATAACGACCAATACACATCGGTCATCAACGAGCGACATTTTCAACGTTTGCACAGCTATCTCGAGGAGGCTGAGGAAAGAGGCGTGAAAACCATCTCGATCAACCCTGCAAATGAGGACTTCAGCACCCAGCCCGACACGCAAAAGATTCCGCCAACGCTGATACCTGAGCCACCAGCCGATTCAAAAGTCTTGCAGGAAGAGATATTCGGGCCGTTGTTGCCAATCTGTACTTACCGAGAATTTTCAGAAACCATCGACTACATCAACTCAAAACCACGACCGCTGGCAGCCTATTATTTCGGCGAAGACCCCGATGAACAGAGTGCGGTCGAGACCAGGACGACATCGGGTGGCATGTGTATCAACGATGTCATTATGCATATAGCACAGGAAGATCTCCCCTTTGGCGGTGTCGGCCCCAGCGGTATGGGTGCATATCATGGGGTAGAGGGCTTTAGAACATTCAGCCATGCCAAGTCGATCTACAAACAGACAAAACTGAATGTGGCCAAGCTGGGCGGTATGCTGCCGCCCTACGGAGCCACAACCGAAAAGACGATTAAGATGCAGGTCAAAAAATAGTTCTTTTACCTATCTTGGGCAAATGCGGGCGCAGCTATGCTGAATCGTCCGCAGAGGATGCAACCTGCAAACCTGCAAACAAGAGTTTAACCCTTAGCGATTCACCGCCGGCGGTAAAGACAACGGAAAATTGCTGCGCTACTTAGCCGATGCCATACTAAGCGCGATTGTTTCAACTAAGGATCAGCTAGCCGTGATAAGAACTTTCGCAATCGTGTCCGCCTTACTATTGTTGAGCGGCTGTGCTGCCGAGCCCGGCAGCGAGAAATGGTGCAAGGCCAAAGAAGAGCAGGCGAAATCCGAGTGGAGCGCATCTGACCTGGCGACCTATACCCGCAACTGTCTCATCGATGGTACCGCTGTTGGCTCAACGCAGTGGTGCAAGGATTTGTCAGAAAAGCCCAAGGGAGAGTGGACGGCTGATGAAGCGGCCACCTATGCCAAGCACTGTGTACTTTAGCTATTTGGCCTTTTAGTCAAGCCGGCCCTATCAACAGCGTAGGGATATCGAGGCAGTGGCTCTTTACTGTTGCAACAACCGTACCTGGTTTGCGGCCTTTGCGTACCTCTGATACCTGCAAGCCCTGCGCTCCCAATGTATCGACCTTGCTCTTCAAGTCTGCGCAGGCGTAGGCGATTCCCCAAAAATCATCCGAGATGGCCTTTTTCTCTATCGGCTCGATAACTTCTAGGGTCAGCTTCCCCGCCCGAAAGAATAGCATTCTGCCCCCCCATTTCGGCTCAAGTCGGTCCAGTGCCAAGCGAATACCCAGCTGTTGAGAAAATACCTCAATACACCGCTCGGCGCTGCGTGTGCGCAAAACGAGGTGATCTACCGAAAAACGATTGGCCTCACTATTAGCAGACACTGCTTGTTGACGATCTGTCGCTTCACATAGACGAAGATCCAAACCGAGTGGGTTTTCGATAACGCCAGGATCTAGCTCGGAGCAATCTGCCGCGAACACCAGGCCGACAATTCGCGACTTCTCGTCAGCGTACTCAACCAATTCAATGGTCGTATTGGGTAGCTCAAACCAGACGGCTTCAGCGCCTGCCTCAGAGCGACTATCCGTTAACGGCTGCACATCTAGTAACTGTCGATAGTCCTCTGTCGCAAGCTGTAAATCCGGAACTGCAAGTGTAATGCGATCAAAGTGCTTCACCATTTCTTACTACCTATTTGGGCTTTTCCCTGTCATGGAGAAAAGGTTTTGGTTTCTATACCGATCAGACTTACACTGGGTAACTTTCAGCTACTAAAGCGTCGCCTCAAATTCTGATAATTCCCACGGCGGCAAATCCATTACAAGGAGATACTCTATGTCTAGACTTACGCCTCGCCTATTGCTGACCAGCCTGCTGGCGATCGCCATGGTCATTCCGTTTAAGACCATGGCGGGGGAAACGCTGCAGCGTGTCGTGGACTTCAAGGTACTGAAGGTGGGCATGTCTGGCAACCAGCCACCACTGACCATGGAAAATCGCGAAGGCGGTTTAATGGGCTTTGACGTCGATATTGCCAAAGCGCTCGCAGATGCGATGAACGTCCAATTGGAAATCGTACCGATGCCTTTTGGCGAGCTTTTACAAGCACTGGAGAACGACAAGGTTGATATGGTGATGTCGGGAGTTTCAATCACACCAAAACGGACAGAGTCAGTGTCATTTGTCGGGCCCTATATGATGTCAGGCAAGTCGATTCTCACCAAAAACTCTACTCTGGCCGAGTTTCAAAGTAGCAAGGACTTCAACAGAGAGGACCTGAGCCTAGTCGCGCTGAGCAACTCAACCAGTGCTGCTTTCGTACAGGCCGTTGCTCCAGAAGCCAAGCTCACAGAAATAGATAGCTACGATGATGGCGTGGCAATGGTGATTGACGGCAAAGCAGACGCCATGGTGGCAGATATGCCCGTTTGTGTCTTATCGGTCATGCGCTACCCCGATGCAGATCTGGCGACTTTGGATAAGCCAATGACCATCGAACCGGTCGGCATTGCGGTCAGCAAGGATGACCCGCAGTTTTTTAATCTGGTAGACAACTATCTCGAAGCCTACGAAAAAACCGGGATCCTGACACGTTTGCGGGAGAAGTGGTTCGAAGATAGCGCGTGGATCGCTGCTCTACCCTAGCCAGATCGCAAGCTACAGACTAAAAAGGCGCGGCAATAGATACCCGCGCCTTTTTTGTAAGGGTCAACAAGAGTGAAAAAAGGCCGCTGCACTCGCCCCATTGTCATCGCTCATCGCGGGGCTAGCGCTTATCTGCCCGAGCATACCCTAGCCGCGAAGGCGGTAGCTCACGCAATGGGCGCTGACTTTCTTGAGCAGGATATTGTGCTCAGTAGAGACAATATCCCGATTGTCTTGCACGACGTTTACCTGGAAACAACCACCGACGTAGCACACCGCTTTCCGGACAGAGCAAGACCAGATGGTCGCTTCTATGCGATGGACTTCGATTTTCATGAAATGCGCACTCTCAAGGTGCACGAACGAAGCACGATGAGTACTGCAGACACCCGAGACGCGGTCTATCCGTCCCGGTTTCCTGTAACCAGCAATCTGTTCGGGATAGCAAGCCTTGAAGACGAATTGGACCTGATCGAAGGGTTGAATCAGAGCAGGCGCCAGCACGCGGGGATCTACCTCGAGTTCAAAGCCCCTAATCTTCATCGCGAGCAGGGTTTGGATATCGTTGCATCAGTGATGGACGTGCTTTCTAGAAAGGGCTGGGCGCAACGGACCGAACAGGTGTATTTACAGTGTTTTGACCCACCGACCCTTCAGCGCCTCGCAACCGAGATCGCCACCCCGCTTCCCCTTATTCAACTCATTGGCGAAAATGACTGGGCCGAGGATACGCTCGCTGACTACGACCTTATGAAAACGCCCGCAGGATTGAAGCAAGTCGCTGACTATGCCCAAGGCATCGGGCCCTGGCTGCATCATATCTATCTTGGGAGGAACGCGGGGGGAGATCCAGAAATAAGTCGTCTGACGGAGCAAGCCCACGAATTAGGATTGCTGGTACACCCCTATACTTTCCGCGCTGACGAACTTCCCTCAACTGTGGCCACCAGCCAACAGTTGCTCGACATCCTTTTTAAAATAGCTGATGTGGACGGCATATTTACTGACTTCCCTGATATCGTAGTGAACTATCTGGACGAGCTCGGTCCCTAGAGCAACTCAGCTGAATTATGCGCTACTGTTGTCAGAGGCAAGGCTTTGCCAAACTGTACGTTTGAGCTGATCCAGTTATCATATTGTGGAAACTTCTTTGAGATAAACCGTGATACCGAAAGTTATCAGACGCACCAAAATTGTAGCTACGGTGGGCCCGGCCAGTGAGTCTGCAGATAAAATCGCACGGCTTATCGGTGCCGGCGTAAACGTCTTTAGGCTCAATTTTAGTCACGGTTCCACGGAGCAGCACGCTGCCGTCGCCAGGCGTATTCGCAAACAGGCATCCATTGCCGGCCTTTATGTAGCGATTTTGGCTGATTTGCAGGGGCCAAAAATTCGTATCGGCGGTTTTCGCCAGGCCGAGGTAGATCTCGCCGTGGGGGACATGTTCCGTCTGGATATGACGATCGCCGAAGATGAAGGCGATCGTCGCGCCGTCAGACTGGATTATCCCGATCTACCGCGCAGCGTGGCCCGCTCGGACACACTTTTACTCGACGATGGTCGCATCAGGCTGCGCGTTGATGACGTCGAGAGTAACGGCGTCGACTGCACAGTGTTGGCAGGCGGTAAGCTGAGCGCGCGCAAAGGCATAAACCGGCTGGGTGGGGGGCTGGCCGCTCCCGCTCTCACTGCGAAGGACTTGGCAGACATCGCGAGCCTTCCGAAGGTGCACCCCGACTTTGTCGCGGTATCCTTTGTTTCTTCTGCGGCAGATATCGAGCAAACACGCGAGCTCTTACAGAAGCACAATGTACAGGCGGGCGTCATTGCGAAAATAGAACGCGCCGAGGTAGTTGCCGACGACAGTATCGTAAATGACATCATCAAGGTATCGGACGGTATCATGGTGGCGCGCGGCGATCTCGGCGTAGAAGTGGGTGATGGTCAGTTGATTGGTATTCAGAAAGCCCTCATCTCCCGGGCACGTAAGATGGACCGCTCAGTAATCACCGCCACCCAGATGATGGAGTCTATGGTCACCAATACCATGCCTACCCGCGCTGAGGTGTTTGATGTGGCCAACGCCGTTCTCGATGGCACTGACGCCGTCATGCTGTCTGCAGAAACTGCCGTCGGCAAGTATCCAGTCGACGTGGTTTTGGCGATGGCCGATGCCGCACTTGGTGCTGAGAGCCAAGATGATGCAAAAACATCGCATTACCGCCTCGATCGACAGTTTTCAAGTGCACAGGAAACAATAGCGATGTCTGCAATCTATGCAGCCAACCACTATGAAAACGTAAGAGGTATTGCCTGCTTAACCGAATCCGGGACAACGCCACGGCTGATGTCGCGGCTTAGCTCAGGATTGCCTATTTTCGCACTGAGCAATCGCAGCGACACACTGCAGAAATTGAGCCTGTACCGGGGCGTTGTCCCGCTGTACTTTGATGCGCCTGCTTTTGATCGCGAAACAGTAGAGGCGAATGCGATAGAGTTCTTACTGGATGGACGCTATTTGCATAAGGGAGACTCAATTCTCTTGACCAAAGGTGAGGTTTTGGGCCGTGCAGGTTCTACGAACATCATGAAGATACTGCCGGTCGCTTAGTGTCGCGAATCATTGCCGACATCGGCGGCACCAACACACGAATCGCCCTGGTCGAGCCGGGCGCTAATGAGTTCATCGAACCGCAGTGCTACGTCAATAGAGAACATCCGTCTCTGGAACACATCATTGAAGATTGGCTGCATCGTCAAACCGCTCCGGCAAGGCACTGCGTGCTCGCAGTAGCAGCGCCTCCATCGGGAGACCGCGTGACCATGACCAACATAGACTGGTCATTTTCTTGTAAAGCACTGGCATCGAGGTTTGGATTTGACAAGCTGTTGCGACTGAACGATTTCGAGGCAGGCGCATACGCACTACCCCACTTGAAAACAGACGATCTCGCCAACATCAAATTCGGCAGCCGGGATCGTGGCACTCGCCTGGCGATTGTCGGCCCTGGTACCGGTCTGGGAGGAGCGGTGTTGCTCACCGAGGATGACAACGTTATCAGCCTACCATGTGAGCCGGGGCATGTAGGGCTGTCTCCCAACAATGCGCTGGAGTTGGAGTTGCTGCGATGGCTGCTCGAAACGGAAGGCTCAACCCACGCCGAACTACTGGTTTCCGGCCCTGGATTGAGCCGAATTTACCGTGCGCTCGCCGATATTCGCGACCAGCCTTCCATCGACCTAAAACCGGCGGACATTACCCGGTTAGCTCAATCGGGGGAGGATACCCTTGCCAAAGAGGCTCTCAGCATCTTCTGCGCCATGCTGGGGTCTATATGCGGCGACTTTCTGCTGGCAACTGGCAGTTATGACGGACTTTTCATTAGCGGTGGTATCGCTCCACAAATATGGCCTTTCCTAAAAAACAGCGAGTTCAATAAGCGATTGACTGCCAAAGGCGCAATGGCGGACACCCTCAATCAGACGCCGGTAAACGTTATAACGCGCCCGCACCCAGGCCTAGTCGGCGCTGCTATGGCACCCTTGTAAGCGCCCATGCTGACTCAACTAGGATCGATAATTCAAAAATAGTTAAAAAACCTTGACGGCAAAGTGATGGTTTTGGTGGTAAACTCTGGCAAGCTGAGGTGGTTTCAGCGGTATTTATGCTCACGGTCGAAGTTCCATCAAGTTCATCGGTACGTTAACCATAAATAATTATTAAACGAAAAGGTGCCTAGACATGGCGCCGCAAGTAATACAGGTAAACTATATGTCTACAACAACCGGCACCGTTAAGTGGTTTAACGAGACCAAAGGTTTCGGCTTTATCGAGCGTGAGGATGGGCCTGATGTATTCGTCCACTTTAGCTCAATCAAAGGCGAGGGGTTTAAAACCCTATCCGACGGTCAAAAAGTGCAGTTCACTGTTACCGATGGCCAGAAAGGTCCTCAAGCAGAGAATGTTGTTCCGCTCTGACACCCAATCAGAGCAATAAAAAAGGAGCCTGATGGCTCCTTTTTTTGTGCCGGTTTTTGTACTGGCTCTGCACTGCTGAGGTCTCCTCAGCGTTGGGAGCTTTTCACGGTTGAAAGCTGAAGCCTGACGGCTCTTTACAGCTGAAGGCTCTTTACAGCTGAAGACGCTTTACAAACTGAAGGCCGTTTTGCCCTTGTAGGTTACCTACTTTACTCAGCTCTCACGCAGCTGAGCTTGCCTGTCCAGCTCAGAGTCCAAATAGCTGATCCATTGTTGTGCATGCTTTTTCGAACGCTCATCGCGTCCCGCAGCCTGAAACGCCTT
>JBCDFM010000043.1:0-21783 GCA_039178015.1 Pseudomonadota bacterium | reverse complement strand
GCATCATCGTCATGCGGGTACGTTAGGATGATCTTCCCTTTAAGCTTCGGATCCAAATAATCCATGGCGTCGCGTGGCGGCTCGTCCACCAAATCTGCGTTGACCAAGTTGCTAAAGGTCACTCCGTAAACGCTTGTCCATCTACCGTGAGGATCTTTATGGTCAGTGAACACCTTGTCCCAATGCTTGGGCTTGTAGGGCTCTAAAAATCCGCGCTCGGCGTAGTACTCAAAGTCATGCAGCGTTTGAAACTGAATCACGTCGGGTACGTTCTCCTCAGCACCGGCGGCCCGGGCGTTATCGTAGCGCGGGGCATGATTCAGGCTGACATCAACGCTGTGCTCAACCTTAAGCTCGGGAAATCGTGCTTTGAATTTATCGAGGTAGTAGTCAATCTGATCTGGCTTGTCGCCGCCTGCTCGGAGCACAAACTCACCACCCTCTGCCATCGCCTCCGCATAGAGTTCATCCAGAGATTTCGTTTCAATCTCGGGTGTTGCGTTGGCAGACATACTGAGTGCAAGGACCATCGCTGAAATCCATGTTGAACGTTTTGCTGGCACTAGTTATTACTCCTTGTAGGGAAGATGCGCTTGTCGCCTATTAGCACTGATAAAAGTATCGCCTCAGCGACGACACGCTGACGCCTCTTGTTTGTTTCACCGTTTGGCTTATGCTAGCTCGTGTAGATAATCGTGATAATAGGAATTTAGCGGGATGAATTATCCCGTTTATCGGGACGTTAAATTTGGACATCGTTAGGGCAATGAGCGTATTCGCCGAGGTCGCCAAGCAAGGCAGCTTCGCCTCCGCCGCTCGCGCGCTTAAGCTATCGACCACATCCGTGAGCCGTCAGGTAAGTGAACTCGAAACCTGGTTAGGGGTGACGCTGATGCGGCGAACAACACGCAAGCTGTCGCTTACCGACGAGGGAAGCTATTACCTCAGTGAATGTCAGCAGGTCGTGGACGATATTGCGCGCATACGCGCCACGGCGCAGGACGCCCCCATAGAACCCAGTGGTACGCTACGCCTAACGGCGCCGGCATTCGTTGTGAAAGAGTGTATTCAACCGATTATCCCCGACTTTCTTCGCGCTTACCCTGGGGTGAGGGTCGAGTTAAGTACCGCAGACCGTTTCATCGACCTGGTGGAAGAAGGGTTTGACCTGGCGCTAAGGGTGGGCGATTTACCTGACTCGTCGCTCGTTGCCAGGCGGCTGGGCGATATTCAACTCGTTGTAATCGCTGCCCCTGACTACATTGCGTGTTCGGGCAAGCCTAAAACGCCTGCTGACCTGAAGGGACATAACTGCATCGTCGATACCGTTGCGAGTTTTGGAAATCGCTGGCCAATGAAACACAGGGGCAAACGTCAGAAGATCGCCGTTGAGGGGAATGTTACCGTGAACAATGGAGAAGTGGCGCGTAACCTGGCCACTCAAGGTATCGGGCTAGCCCTTCTGCCGCACTTTTTTGTAGCTAATCAGCTGGCGAGCGGTGAGCTTTTGGAGGTGTTAAAGGGACAGGTGGATAACCAAGTTGGCTTTTACGTCATCTATCCGCATAGCCGGCACATAACACCCAGAGTGCGTGCCTTTATTGATTTTATTGTGGACTATTTTGAGCAGATGAAACGCTAGGGCCGGCGGCATGCTCCAAGTTTCTCGGTGGTTTTGCTTTTGTTGATCTAGCCACTTGGGTATCAACACGGGAAGTTGTTTAGATCCGGCTGCGCATACGGTGAGATGCTGATGTGGTTCTTTGCAACTACATAGGTTTAACGGCTTCTTTGCTACCGATATCCGGGTCCTCCTCTATCTGCTGCAGCAGCCAACCGCGGAATAAAGCTACCTTTTTCTGATGGGCCTTTTCTTTTCGCGATACGAAATACCAATCGCCCTGATGGGGAACGCGCATTTCAGGGAAGGGTTCAACCAACAGACCCGCATCCATCTCACGAGCAACATACGGCTGCATACCCAAGGCCACACCCATCCCTTGAATGGCCGTGCTGAGCGCGTGGTCGTAACTGTCAAACTGCAAACCGGCCTCAGGGTTAACCGAAGACAAGTTGTTAGCCTCTAGCCAGGTATACCAATCGTCCTTGGATGGGTATACCTGCAAAATCGTGTGGCGCATCAGATCTTCAGGCTTTGCCAGGGCATCTGATCCCTGCAGTAGTGAAGGGCTACAGACTGGAAATACCTCACAGCTAAACAGCTGCGTGTAATGCAGGTCGTTACGGTAGCGATTACCGATCATCACGCAGGCATCGACATCCGACTGTTCAAAGTCCACATCCTGTTGCGAGGTGTTGAAGCGAACGTTGATATCCGGATAACTCATCTGAAAACGCGGTAGCCGAGGGATCATCCAGCGAATAGCAAAGGTTGAATATAATTGAACTGTCAATACATCTGGCCGCTGCGGGGCCAGCAGTTTTTCCGTCGCCTCGGCGATGGCGTCTAGGGCTTCCCTCAACACGGGGTAATACTGTTCTCCCGCCGGGCTCAGGGCGACTGAGCGGGCTTTGCGAATAAATAACTCTAGTCCCAGATGTTGTTCTAGCAGCTTGATTTGATGACTGATGGCCGAGTGGGACACACAAAGCTCCGCCGCAGCATCACGAAATGATAGATGACGAGCGGCAGCTTCAAAACTACGCAGTGCGTTTAGGGGGGGTAATTTCTTGCGCAAGGTACAATAACCGTTGAATTTTACTCACCTCGATTCTCGAAATTTGAGTTTGTTGGTGACGCTCAGACATGTCAAGATGGCGCGATAATAAACGCGTAACGACCTCTCATGCAGCAACTCACCGGTCAGGAATTCACCCGATCCATTCTGTCTCAAGTAGAGCAAGGTCAGCTTCAACCTGCGCTCGCGACGGTGACTCAGCGCTTGGATAGCGAACCTGACGAACCCAACATGCTGCGGCTCAAGGCACGTATCCTGCGGGAACTAAAGCGGCACGACGACGCCAGGCAGGTGCTAGAGCAGACTCTACAGTTGCACCCTGACTTTTTTGGTGCCGCCGAAGACCTGGCCGACATGTACTTTCGCGACGGCAGTTACGCCGCAGCGATACCCCTGCTCGAAAAAGTGCTCAAGCACTCCCCGCTGAACCCGCACTGCTGGCAAATTTTAGGGGAAGCACATCAAGCGCTCGATAATGGCGATAAGGCAGACTTTTGCTTCAGTCAGCAAATGGTGTTCAGTACCAATGACAAAACACTGTCGGAAGCCACGAGACTATTTCAGCAGGGTCGAGTGCCTAGAGCAGAAACGATCACTCGGCAGTACCTCAAACAACATCCCACCGACGTCAACGCCATTCGACTGCTGGCTGAAATCGGGCTGAAGGTTGGGGCGCTTGGCGACGCGGAAAACCTTCTGGCCCGCTGCCTTGAACTGGCGCCCGACTTTTATCTTGCTCGGCTGAACTACATCTCGGTACTCAGCAAACGCAATCGTCTAGACGCTGCATTGGAGCAAGTCACGCGGGTGGAACACGATCAACCCAATCAACCGTCCACCTTATTGCTTAAGGCCTCCGTACTGGCGAAATTGGGGCGCTATGAGGAGACAATCGGAATTTATGAACACCTGCTATCGACCTTCGAGCCCCAGGCCAAGATTGCTATGAGCTATGGTCACGCGCTGAAGACCGTTGGCGACCAAAACAAAGCGATCGCTGCCTACAGACAGTCTATTGATCTCGACAGTAAACTGGGTGAAGCCTATTGGAGCCTGGCCAATCTGAAGACGTTTCGCTTTTCCGAGCAAGATATCAACACGATGAAGGCGATTGTTGAGCAGGAAAAACTCACCCGCAGTGAACTGTTTCATCTGTGCTTCGCGCTCGGCAAAGCATTAGAGGATTTAGGTGAACACGATGACGCGTTTGCCTACTATCAGCGCGGCAACCAGATCAAGAGAAAAGTAGAGGGCTACGACGCAAGTGAAATCAGTCGGGCCGTTGATCGCCATATACAGCTGTTTCAACCCGGCTCGCCTTTAACTAACACGCATAGGGGCATCGATAGCTCGGATCCCATCTTTATCACCGGCCTGCCCCGCTCTGGCTCTACCCTACTCGAGCAGATTCTGGCCAGCCACTCCATGGTCGATGGCACCAAAGAATTGCCCGACATCATGTCGATGGCTAAACGCTTAGGCGGTAAAAAACGCAAGCACGAGCACAGTGAATATCCAGAGGTACTGCTGTCGCTAACACGTGAGCAAACATCGGCACTGGGCCAGGAATACTTGGATAGAACGCGCAACCAACGCGGCAGCGCGCCCTATTTTATCGACAAAATGCCAAACAACTTCCTACATATAGGCTTCATTAAGACCATCTTACCCAACGCCAAAATCATTGATGCCAGGCGCCATCCTATGTCTGCTTGTTTCAGTGGCTTTAAGCAGTTATTCGCCGCGGGCCAAAGCTTTTCCTACAGCTTGGATGATATCGGTCGTTACTATCTCGACTACCACCGCCTGATGAACCACTGGCAGCAGATTTATGGCGACCAGATTATCACCGTGATTTACGAGCAAGTGGTGTCGGATCTAGACAGCGAAGTCAGGCGAATTCTCGAGTATTGCGGGCTGCCCTTCGAACAAAACTGTCTTGAATTTTATAATACCGATCGCGCAGTCCGCACAGCCAGCTCTGAGCAGGTTCGCCAGCCTATTTACCGCAGTGGTTTAGAAGCATGGAAGCCTTATAGAAATCACCTGCAAGACCTTGAAAAACTTATTAAACCTGCCATTAAAGACTACCCTGTTCGGCTCTAATTGAGGCCAATCGCAACGGCCTTAGGGTTTCGCAAAGTCGGATAATGACTGCTTATTAAAAACGTCGCCGACGAGCCCAGAGTTGAGTTTTATTCATCATTCGTCAAGAAATGGTCGTTTGTCTGACCACCCACAATCCGTTTTACTCTACGCATCGGTAGTGTGACCCACCGGGGATCTTGCTAAGCGCAAACGTCGATAACAAGCGCCAACCTCGCACCGCTGATCAATCTAAGGACCAAAAGCAATAAATCGGAGAGTCCAGTATGTCCACATTCTCTTTCAGAGATCGAGGATCTGTACCGCAGAAAAACGCCATCGTCAGAGGCCTGCGTCAGGCGAGATGGTCTGTGTCAGCCCTCGCAGCCATGAGCATCGGCACAGCGCCGACATTGTACGCACAAGATGTTGACGACCTGGTGCTCGAAGAAGTGCTGGTGACTGCCCAGAAACGAGACGAGAGTCTTCAGAATGTGCCCATCAGCATCCAGGCGCTGGATTCGACACGCCTCGAACAGCTGCTGGTCTCCAACTTTGACGACTATGCCCTGTTGCTGCCGAGCCTGTCCTACAACAGTGTGGGCCCCGGTACAGCGCAAATCTATATGCGCGGTATCTCCGATGGTGGCGATGGCAACCCATCGGGCTCATCGCCCAGTGTGGCCGTTTACCTGGATGAGCAGCCTGTCACCGCCATTGGTCGCAATCTGGACGTTCACATTTACGATATTGAACGGGTGGAAGCCCTGGCCGGGCCGCAAGGCACGCTCTATGGCGCCAGTTCCCAGGCGGGGACGTTGCGCATCATCACCAAGCAGCCGAGTACGGAAGAGTTCAACGCCGGCTTTGACCTGGGTTACGAATACACCGAAGACGGTGACCCCAGCAACACCGTTGAGGGGTTCCTCAACATTCCTATTACCGATCGAATGGCGCTGCGACTGGTTGGCTACAGGGGCGACTATGGCGGCTATATTGACAACGTCTTCCAGGTTAAGACGTTCAGCCGAACCGGGGTCACAATCGATAACGCCGGATTAGTAGAAGAAAACTTCAACGAGGAGAAAAACACCGGGGCTCGTGCCGCATTGAAAGTGGACCTGAATGACAATTGGACGGCGACGCTCAACCAGCTTTACCAAAAACAAGAAACAAAAGGCGTATGGGACCACGATCCTGAAGACATCGGCGATCTTGAAGTGGCTCGGTTCAATAAAGATGCCGGTGAGGACGAATTCTATCAGACCGGCCTGACGGTAGAAGGTCAAATGGGTGATCTCGACCTAGTTTACGCCGGCTCCTATTTAGATCGCGATGTAAACTACGAAAGCGATTATACGGAATATGCTGAGTACTCATCGTATATTGACTATTACACCTGTTACTACGCTTACGACTACTCCACCTATGGATACGTCTTCTACGACTGTGACGACCCTCGTATCCGATTCACAGACGACAGCAAGTACAAGCGCAACACCCAAGAGCTTCGTCTTCAACAACAGGGCGATTCAAGCCTGCGCTGGGTCGGCGGATTGTTTTATGAAAAGTCCACCCACGACTACTTGCTTGAGTGGCATATCCCTGCAATCAAACCCGGCATGCAGATTCGCGAACCGGATGTTTACTTTGTAACGGATCAAAAGCGCACAGATACTCAGTACGCGATCTTTGGAGAAGTTACGTATGATTTAACCGACTCTCTGACAACCACGGTTGGCGCGCGCGGATTTAAAACTGAAAGTGAGATCAAAGGCTTCGTAGGCACCGTATTTACGGCGTCCCCGGAGGTAGATGTCGATACTGACGAAGAAGATGTTATCTACAAGTTCAACCTTACATACAACTACACCGATGACATCATGATTTACGGTACCGTGTCTGAGGGCTTTCGCCCTGGCGGCGTCAATCGTACCAGTACCAGTAATATCCCGGGCGAGTATGAGTCCGATCGATTGTGGAACTACGAGTTCGGTTGGAAGACCACGCTGCTGGATCAACGTCTGCGTTTTAATGGGGCGGCGTATTATATGGATTGGGAGGACATTCAATTCACCCGATTCGACCCATCGGAATCCCAGCTGGGTTTAACGGCTAATGCAGGCGATGCGGAGGTCTACGGCATCGAATCGGATGTGACCTACCTGATTCTTGCCGATTGGGAAGTGTCAGCGGCGTTTTCCTATAACGATGCATCCCTAAGCGAGGAGTACGATCGATCGCCGACGGAGATTATTCCATCGGGTACCGAGCTGCCATTTGTGCCGGATTTCAAGGGGAACATCAGCAGCCGTTACACATTTAGCATCGGCGAGACGGATGCATTCGTTCAGGCTGTCTACGCCTATACGGGCTCCTCCTACAACGATCTTATTGTGGAGGACCGCGCTAAGCAGGACAGCTACGAGATTGTTAACATGTCAGCAGGTATCGAACGAGACAGCTGGAGCGTGACCTTGTACGGAAGTAACCTCACCGATGAACGTGCTGAGATTTACCGCAACAACACAGACCTTGACGATAGAATCACGACCAATAGGCCGCGCAGCTACGGCGTGAGATTCAGTATGAACTTCTAAGCGATGCGCCTCCCAGTGCTGAATCTGGGCTGGCGCGAACCATCCTACTTCCTTTAAAACGTGTTACAAATCGGTTTTGAGACGTCACTATGGCAGAACCTCTGATTTCCATGAAACCCGGGCAAGTCGTCCTGGTTACTGCAGGCGCCGGCGGTATCGGCCGAGCCATTGCAGAACGTTTTCTAGAGCAAGAATGCAGGGTGCATATCTGTGACATCTCGACAAGCGCGATCAAAGAATTTTTGGCTGCCAACCCCGGGGCCAGCGCCTCAGAAACGGATGTTAGCGAGCTTGACCAGGTCGAGCAGCTGTTCGCAGACATCAAGTCGCGCTACGGTCAACTGGACATTCTGGTGAACAACGCCGGCATCGCCGGCCCTACAGCACAGGTAGAAGACATTGACCCGGACGACTGGCATAGGACGATAGCAATCGACGTGAATGCGTCTTTCTACTGTACTCGCCTAGCTGTACCTCTACTGAAAGCACAAGACGGCGGCAGTATCATCAATATCGCGTCCAATGCCGGGCTGTTTGGCTTTCCCCTGCGCTCACCTTACGCTGCGGCAAAATGGGCCATGATCGGCTTAACCAAGACCTGGGCCATGGAGCTTGGGCCATACAACATAAGAGTGAACGCACTGTGCCCAGGCAGCGTAGAAGGGCCTCGCATCGACCGTGTGATAGCCAAAGACGCCGAAGAGCGTGGTGTAACGTCCGAAGAGATTCGAGCCCTGTACGCATCGCAAAGCTCAATGCGCTTGTTCGTAGGCCCTGAAGACGTCGCCAACATGACACTCTTTCTATGTTCGGAGCTGGGTGCTTCCATCTCCGGCCAGGCGATCGGCATCGATGGTCATACGGAAGGTTTATCTAACAATTTGTAGCAGCCTTGCACGGCACCACGGAGCAACAGAGAAATGAAAGCAGCATGGTTTGAAGCGTTCGGCCCGGCGCAAGACTCGATCATCATTGGTGAACAACCTAAACCAGAGCCCCAGGACGGTGAAGTCTTGGTGCGTATACACACCACAGGCGTTAATCCATCGGACGTCAAAAAGCGCGCGGGCGCTTTCCCTAACTTATTGGATGACGGTTTGGTTATCCCCAACAGTGACGGCGCTGGTGTGATTGAAGCCGTTGGTAGTGGCGTGCCAGAAACCCGTATCGGTGAACGCGTTTGGGTCTATCAGGCTCAATACGGCCGTCGATTCGGCACCTCGGCGGAATACGTTGCCATCGACAGTACGCGCGCACCGCAATTACCCGACGAAGCCTCCTTTGAAGTGGGAGCCTGTTTGGGTATCCCTGTAATGACTGCCCACCGCTGTGTGTATGCCGACGGCCCAGTGAAGGATAGGCTAATTGTTATCACGGGTGGCGCTGGACGTGTGGGCTACTATGCCATCCAGTGGGCGCATAAAGCCGGTGCGATTATTGTCGCCACCGCCAGTAATGATTCCGACCGCCAGCTATGCCTCGATATGGGTGCAGACCATGTTGTTAATCATCGTGATGCCGACTGGGCTAACAAGGTGCTGGAAGCAACTGGGGGGCGCAAGGCTGACCGCGTCATTGACGTGGAGTTTGGGGCCAATCTACCTGAAGTTTTAAAGTTCATTGCGACAAACGGGGTGATTGCAACGTACTCCTCAACCGTAGTGAAAGAACCACAGTTGCCGTTTCTTCAAATGATGTTCATGGATCTCACCATTCGTATGGTGATTGTTTACGCCATGCCCGAAGACGCCAAAGCGCTGGCCATCGGCGATATCAATGTCGCGCTGACTGATGAGGCACTGTCTCATCGCATTGCCCACGTTGTGCCCTTTGAGCAGACTGCACACGCGATGGAACTCATCGAACAAGGCGGCTTTGGCGGCTGCGTCGTGGTAAGCAACAAGGCTTGAGCCGTGCTCACGCAGAAGATGACGCCGATTGGATGCGTAGCCTACATTAAATTGGCCGCCGACCCCCGCTTCGACACACCGCTTACACATTCATGCAAGACGCTTGCTAAGGCTAGAGCGTGACTCTGCGAAAAACAATAATAATGGGTGCTGGCGAACCCGAAGCCAAGGACCCGCCATGACATTAGGGCGGTACTTACTTAGCGCGGCGTTATTCTTAGCTTGTTTAAATACCGCAGTGCATGGCACTGAAGCGCAAGTGAGCGCTGGCGGTGAGATCCTCCAGGGCGTTATTGAAAGCAACGGCGTGCTCAGTTTTAGGGGCATCCCCTATGCCGCTCCACCGCTGGGCGAGCTGCGATGGCGAGCACCGCAACCCACGACCCCGCGAACCGGTGTTCAGGACGCTACCACCTTTGCCGCAGGCTGTTATCAGGATGATTACAACACACAGTGGTATCGCGACGTTGGCGAAGCCTTTGGTGAACCGCGAAGGAACTTTCAAGACCCACCCTTTAGCGAAGACTGTCTGTATCTGAATGTCTGGACCCCCGCCGTTGACCAAGGCAAACGCCCGGTGATGGTTTGGATACACGGGGGGAGCAATAAGGCTGGCTGGTCCTTTGAGGTTAACTACCAGGGTCAGTACTTAGCCGATCACGGTGATGTGGTTGTGGTCTCTGTGGGTTATCGCCTAGGCGTTTTCAGTGTCTTCAGTTTGCCGGAAATGAGAGCTCAACTTGCCCCAAGCAACTATGGCTTACTCGATCAAATTGCCGCACTACAGTGGGTACAGGATTACATACACATTTTTGGAGGCGACCCCAAGAATGTGACTGTATTTGGCGAATCGGCGGGAGCTGCTAGTGTCGGTTATCTGCTGATGTCGCCCTTGGCGACGGGATTGTTTCAGCGCGGCATCAGCCAAAGTGGTGGCTTTCAGCTTATGAGCAATGAACCGTTAAGCACCGCCGAAGCCACCGGCACCGCAGTGGCCAAGCAGCTCGGTGCCGAAAACCTGGCCGATATGAAACGGAAAAGCGCTGAACACGTTTTTGTTGCCGCAAGAGACGCCCTGCCGAATCACTACTACGCACCCGTGGTCGATGGCTATTCAATGACACAGTCCCCCGCAGAGTTTCTCAATTATCAGCTGCCCACCATCGATTTGCTGCTCGGCAGCAATGACAACGAATTGCACATGTATCTCGACAATTCTCAAGATGCTTTTGAACAAACACTGTTAAGCTGGCCAACCAGCATAAGGCCTTTCATGCGCGAACGTGCCGATCAGGAAGCAACTGTACAAGCAGGCCACGACGTCGTCAGTACGCTAGTGGATATGGTTTGCGCAAATTATCATCTAGCCAATCACGCGGTGCAGGCCGGAAAACGGGCATGGGTGTACCGTTTCACTCGCGTGCGCCCGGGACCGGGCGGCGAAGCCCTGCTCTCCTACCACGGCGCGGAGATTCCCTATGTTTTCAACACACATGATGAGTGGTTGACGGGAAACGTCGTGGAAAAGCGCCTCAGCAACCAGATGATGAGCTATTGGGCTAACTTTGCTCGTACCGGCGACCCGAATGACTCTCAGCTCCCTGCATGGCCGCCATTCAATGACAAACAACCCCAGGTAATGGAATTGGGCGATCAAAGCCAGGCCATGGCGGCCCCAGACTATGGGCTTTGTGAGAAGATTTACCCGACGCTGCTACCAACGAATATGACCGGCATCCATAACAACCATAACAGTGGGAGTTGAGCTTGAAGCAAAACGTTGATCGCATCAATTTCAGCGCCACGTTGCTGGTTATTCTATTGGTGTCTGTACCGCTCATTTTCGCACCGGAAGCTGGTGCAAAAGTGCTGGAACAAGCCTACGAATTTATCGCGACGCAATTTGGCTTTCTGTATTTGCTTGCTGGTTGCGCTGCCTTAATTCTACTTCTGTGGTTGGCATTCGGTCGTTTTGGCAAGGTTAAATTAGGCGATGAAGCAGACACACCCGAGTTCTCAACCTTTAGTTGGATAGGTATGTTGTTTTGCGCCGGTGTCGGGGCGGGTTTGATGTATTGGGCGTCCATCGAGTGGGCATTTTATTACGAGGCACCACCGTTTGGAGTTGAGCCAGAAAGCGTACTCGCAGCCCGTTGGGCTACCGCCTACGGCTTGTTCCACTGGGGCCCAACTGCGTGGGCTTTCTACTGCTTGCCCACACTAGCGATTGCCTATGCATTCTACGTGAAAAAAGCGTCTACCTTGAAATTCAGTACTAGTTGTCATTACTTCCTCGGCGATAGAGAAGACCACCCGGGCGCCAGGCTGATCGACTTTCTATTTATGATTGCACTGGTGGGTGGTGCGGGCTCCTCTCTCGGGTTTACCACACCACTTATCGCGACGTTTATTTCCCACCTGACCGGCATAGAGGCTAGCTTTGGATTGGAAGTGTTTGTCGTCTGCCTGTGTGTTGCCCTATTTGCGGTAAGTGTCTATCTGGGCCTGGAGCGGGGCATTAAGCGCCTCAGCGACCTCAATATGTGGCTCGCCTTTGCGCTACTCGCCTTTATATTAATTGCGGGCCCAACGCTGTTCTTGATTAAAACCGCCGTGACGGCTGTTGGCACCGTTGCCCAGAACTTTATTCAGATCAGTACCTGGGCCGACCCCTTTACCGATTCCGGTTTTGTCGAAGAATGGACGGTGTTTTATTGGGCGTGGTGGGTCGCCTACGGCCCCTTCGTCGGCCTGTTTGTGACACGCATTTCCCGTGGCCGTACTATCAAGGAAGTGGTGCTAGGCATGTTGGTTTACGGTTCTATGGGGGGTGCACTGTTTTATCTAGTACTAGGTAACTTTTCCTTCTACCAACAAATGTCAGGCCAGCTGGATGTGCTCGCGATTATGTCTGAACAAGGCAGTTATCAAGCGATCTTAATGGGGCTGGCGCAATTGCCGATCGCTGAAATAGTGATCGCACTGTTCTGCTTTGTCAGCATCATCTTCGCCGCCACAACCTATGATTCAGCTTCTTATATTCTCGCCTCCAGTGCCACCTTGAAGTTGCGTCCCAGTGAAGATCCGCCGCGCTGGCATCGGGCATTCTGGTCATTTGCCTTGGCCGTACTACCAATCACCTTGATGTATATAGGCGGTCTGAGAGTAGCGCAAACCGCGGTGTTAGTGGTGTCGCTACCGATCCTCTTGGTTGGCATTCTGATGTCGGTGTCGCTGCTCAAATCGCTGGGTGAGGATCATGCGCGCGCTGACACTTGATGATGATGAACAGGCGATGCGAGATGGTTGGGAGGGCAAAGCGAAAGCCTTCGCGATGGACTTGCTTTGCCGCGTCGCATACGCGCAAGGCGCTAAAAAACTGCTGCCGATTACCCAGGCTCATCTGGTCGGTAGCTATCACAGCGGCCACGCTAATCTCTCCCTGCTTCGCGCGCTAGTAGACCAAGGAGCGCAAGTCTGCGTGCCAACCACACTTAACGCGAGCGGCGCCGATCTGAGTCACCCACAGTATTACGCCGAGGAAGACAGCGAATTTCGCGGTAACTGTGACGTGGTAAAACTGCATCAAAAGATGGGCTGTCGCATCGAGCTTACCTGCGCCCCCTATCATTTACCTATCAGACCCGAGCGCGGCGACAATATTGCCTGGGCGGAATCCAATGCCGTGGTGTTTGCAAACTCGGTCATCGGCGCGCGAACCAATATGAGCTATCAATATCTGGATCTGTGCGCAGCCATCGCGGGTCGCATACCCGCTACTGGCCTATACCTGGATCAAAATCGAGCGGGCGAAACCCTCTACAGCCTCGACGGTTTGCCGAAACACTGGCTTAGCAATGATGCCTTTTATCAATTGCTGGGCTTGGTAGTGGGCCGTGACTGTGGCCACTCGATACCGGTGCTAAGCAAACTACCGACTTCGATTACAGAAGACCAATTGCGAGGGTTCAGCGCGGCGGCCGCCGCGGCGGGTAGTGTCGCGATGTTTCACGCGATAGGCGTGACGCCCGAAGCGCCCGATATGGATACCGCTCTGCACGGCAGCACACCAAAAAGAGTCAGGAAAGTTCAGCCGAACGACATCAGTCAGGCCTACGCACTGCTCTCCAGCAGCAGTGACGCACCCGTTGCAGCCGTTTGTCTGGGCGCGCCACATCTGTCACGCGAGGAGTTCCAACAACTGTCGAAGCTGATAGGTTCGCAAGAGACTCATCCCAGCATAAGGCTACTCATTTCTACGAGCCGTCATGTTTGGCGGGAGCTACAAGGTACAGCCATTCCCGCCCAGCTGTTAGAAGCGGGCGCACAAGTGGTGGTAGACACCTGTACTTACTACGGCAGTCTGGTTCGCGAAGTCCAAGGCCAAGTTCTGACTAACTCGGCTAAATGGGCCTATTATGGGCCGGGCAATCTCGGGCTGCCGGTACAGTTCGCAAGCATGAATAGCTGCGTTGAAGCGGCGATCAACGGCCGGTGGCAGCGCTCAGAATTATTCTTTAATGACTAGTCGGCTTCAGGGTTTGGCTCTGGTCAATGGCCAAGCCTCGGGCCCGCTATTAGTTATGGACGAACCGATCAGTTTTTGGGGTGGAGTTGACCCAAGCAGCGGTGAAATCATCGATCGTCTCCACCCCCAGTGTGGCCAGTCCATTCGAGGGAAAATTTTATTGCTGCCGGGCACTCGCGGCAGCACAGCCGGGCCCGGTGCGCTGCTAGAGACTCTTTTCAATGCCAATGGTCCCTCTGGCGTGCTGCTGGCACAGGATGACCTGGTCACATTAATCGGCTCGACCCTGATCCAGTCCCTTCAGAAAACGCCACCACCGGTAGTTAAGCTCACCGCAGAGCCGCCGGGGTTTTTTATCACGGGTACGCATTATCAAATCAATGATGCATGGATTCAGAAGCTGACAAACTAATTTATCGCCGCAAGTTATATCGCAGCTCTTTTGCTTCACGTTTCTGTTCGCTTCATTATAAGGCCGCCGCATCACTTCCAAGCCTAAGGGTTATTTAGATCTTTTAGTTACTTGCGTAATCACACAAGCGAGCTCAATTGCTAGCTCGCGCAGCGCTATCGCGAACCCATTCCAAACTTGCAAAACTCGCTCGGTGGGGGCCTGAATACAACCATCCTTCCATACTCCTCACTAGGTTGCGCGATACGGATTCTCACGGCGGCCAATACGCGACCGAATCTTGATATGGGCAACAAATCCAAGGTTGTCTGTGCTACCATCCGGCGCTGAATTCAGGTGCCCGCGTGGATAATCGGGAAACAGGTGCATAAGCCTGTACTGCCCCCGCAACGGTGATGGTCATGTTCAAGCGCATGGCCTAAGTCCGGAGACCGGCCTGTCTTTTTTCCAAAACTTTGCTCAGGCGGGGTGCCCTGATAGCGATGGTATGTTGCCTTCCGTTGTGCATACGGTCTCTATTCGCGCGTGACTGCTCTGATAACGAGTGGTTAGTATGCAGCTCCGCCAATTGGTCTTTGTTTCTCGTCGCTTATTTACCTTTGCGTTATACCTTGCATCGCTATTGCCGGCATCACTGGCGATAGCCTCTGCTTCAGCACAGGAAACGGATGATTATGTCTTAGTCATCACCTCGCAGCGCAATGCGGAAACCGTGGCTGAGGCGGCACGCCTGTTTGCCGAGCGCTACCCCACCCTAAGTGTTCAAGCCCGCTCAGAGTCGCAGATTCGGGAAATGCCAGAGCCACAATTGACGGATCTCATTCAAGGCAGCCGTGGTGTAGTGGGCATTGGGCTGTATGGTCCATTGGTCAATCAACTGGAACCCGTGTTCTCGGTATCCACAGCGCCAAGACTGTTTATCAGCAGTGATCACCGCCTCGTTGGATTGAGTCAGATGCACTCAGGCCCTTTGTTCGCCAGCGGCGAAGAACTGCGAGCCGTCGCCGGGAACACACCAGAATCCGATTTCGACGAATGGCTGCAGGCCATGATGATGTCTTATCCGGCCCTGACACCGTGGATTACCGCTCAGGCATACTGGCAAGGTGGCGGTAGTGAGAATGCTGCCCAGCTACTGAGGTGGTTCTATCACGAGTTGGGCGCGCCAACGCAGTTCCAGCCGGCAGCACCGCAGGCGCGCTTGCGCTGGCTGTATCAAGGCAACATCTACAACGATTGGCCGACTGTGGACGAAGGCGCCGTGGTCGCCATCGTCGATCATGCAGGCGGGGGACGTCCGGGCGATGTCGCTGTGCTGAGGGATCTCTGCGAAACGATCGAGCAATCGAACGATCAGCAGTGTCTCACCGCGCTAGCGTATTGGGGTGAGTCTGGCGTCGAGGCGGTCAGTGAGCTGCAGCAACTCGGCGAGCGGCTGTCAGCGGTGGTCATGCTGCAGGACTTTGTCATCGGTGGCGGCGAGGGCCGCCAGGCGGTGGTTGATCAACTTAAGCTGCTGAACGTTCCTGTGATCAAGGCAATCAAACTACGTGACCGGTCTGAGGCGGAGTGGTTGCTGTCCTCGGATGGATTGGCGCATGAAAAAGTGTACTACCAGGTAGCCATGCCAGAGCTGCAGGGCGCTAGCCAACCGCTTGTGATCGGAACCGCCGGTGATAGCGTCGACGATGCGCTCACGGGTATTCGCATTCAAAGTATTACAGCGCAACGGGAAGGACTTGCCTCGCTGGTCAAACGACTCAATCGCTGGCAACAGCTGCGGGCGAAGGATAACGCCGACAAGCGTATTGCGGTGATCTACTACAACCATCCACCCGGGCGGCATAACATCGGCGCAGACAACCTCGACGTACCCGCATCACTGTGGACAATTCTTAACGAGTTAAAAGCAGAGGGCTATGACACCGGCAGCTTACCGGCGTCGCAGGAGGCCTTGCTGGATATGATGCAGGCCAAAGCGGTGAATCTTCCTCGTGACGCCGCCGCGCTAGAGACGATGAGCCTGAACGTGAATCTGGCTGATCCGACGCGGTACCAGCAGTGGTTCAACACGCTGCCGCCAAGCATTCGCAGTGAAATGAAGTTCGGGCCTTTCGGTTTGTTACACGAACAGGTCTTGCAGTCACTGAAAGCGGGCAAACCCGATTTTGGGGTGCACGCCGTCGAACACACAGTAGAAGAAATGCATCACCTGCTGGAGGCTGTCGATCACCCGGGCCGAGAGCGCGCGTTGAATCTGCTTGATCAATTGGAGGGCTGCTACACCCTCGCTCTCACTACCGATGAAAGAAACTGTCTTGCAGTTGAAGCAATTGAGATTGTCGAGGCCCTGCAAAAAATTGGCATTGAAGGTCTAGCCGGTTGGGGCGAGGCTCCAGGTGAGGTGATGACGGTGGAAGGGCAAATCGTGCTGCCGGGCCTGCAGTTTGGCAATATTTTTGTTGGGCCGCAGCCACCGCGCGGCTGGGAGATCAATGAAGAACTGCTGCACGCCAACCTGGCGTTTCCCCCGCCGCACCAGTACCTCGCCTTCTATCAGTTTTTGCACAACGAGTTTGAAGCCGATGCGCTGGTGCATCTGGGCCGCCACTCCACCTATGAATTCTTGCCGCGCCGATCGGTGGGGCTGGCGGCGGATGACTACTCCAGAGTGATAGCCGGCGATTTGCCGGGTGTGTATCCCTATATTGTCGATGGTGTAGGGGAAGGTATTCAGGCGAAGCGTCGAGGTCTGGCCGTGATGGTGGATCACCTTACGCCGCCGCTGAGCAGTACCCCTTTATATGATGACTTACTGCAGCTACGACAGCTGGTTGAGAGCTTTGAAGCCATGCATGGCAGTGAAAACGAGGCCGTCATGCAGCGCCTGGTGAGGCAAATCCGCGACAAGATTGATTCACTGGAACTCACGGACGAGTTGGCGGAAGCCATGTCGGCAGAACTGGCCGTGATGGGGATTAGCTTTGAGCAAGTTAACGACGATTTAATGGTGCATGAAGTGGGCCACTACCTTACCGACCTGCAGGAACGCTTCATGCCGCTAGGTCTGCACGTGTACGGCAGAAATTGGGACGATGAGGCCGTGGCCATGATGCTCACATCCATGGCGCCGGGCGATGTGGAGGAGGAACAAACCTGGCGCAGAAAACTACAGCAGTCTCCGCAGGCAGAAGTGGATGCGCTGCTGCGGGGTCTGGAGGGCGGCTATATCGAACCCGGGCAAGGCAACGATCCTATTCGTAGCCCCACAAGCTTGCCCACCGGGCGAAATTTTTTCGCGCTGGACAGCAGTCTGATTCCCAGCCGTGTGGCCTGGGAGTTGGGTAAGGAGATGGCAGCCGACGCGCGCGCTGCGAGCCTGCAAGCAGGCACACAGAGCAGCGGTAAGCGCGAGGCCATGGTGCTGTGGGCATCAGACGTGGTGCGCGATGAGGGTGTAATGATTGCCTTCGGACTAGACATGCTGGGTATCGAGCCCGAGTGGAACAGCCGTGGGCTGGTGAAAGGCCTGAAGCGTCAGAACGTAGATTCCGATCCGCAGCGAGTGCGCCGCGACGTGGTCTTTACCACCTCAGGCCTATTCAGAGATCTCTACGCGCAGCAAATGATGATGCTAAACCGCGCCACCCTACTTGCAGTGGATGCCAGCGCAGACACAATCATCAAAGACTACCCCGCATTAACACTGCCACTGCAAGAAGCACTGAGCATACTGGGCGATGATGCGGTGGGCGGTGAGGAATCGCTGGAGAAAAACCAGGTGGCCGCCCACTGGGTGGAACAGGCTCGTGAGCTACTGGCCGCTGGCATGCCTGCAAGCGAGGTTGGATTGGTGGCAAGCTATCGCGTGTTCGGTGATCCTCCGGGAAGCTACGGTGCTGGCATCAATCGCCTCGCGGAACGCTCCGGAGCCTGGGAACACCGCTCGGAACTGGCAGAAGTCTATATGCGGCGCATCGGTCACAGCTACGGCCTGAAAGGGTTTGGCGTGCCCGCCCAGCAGGCATTTAAACGCGTGCTGCGCGATGTTGAAAACACCTATTTTGGTCGCTCTAGCAATCTCTACGGCCTCATCGATAACAACGATGCGTTCGATTATTTTGGCGGCTTGAGCTTGTCAGTCGAAACGCTGACCGGCACCGCACCAAACAACTTCGTGCTCGATCACTCTGACCCCACACGGGTCAAAGCCAGACCCTTGGGCACTGCGCTGCGCCAGGAACTGCGCGGACGCTTTCTCAATCCCGAGTGGCTGCAAGCACTAATGGAGCATGGCTACGCCGGCGCCAGGACCATGGGCAGTGAGTTTCTGGAGTATCTGTGGGGATGGCAGATCACCAACCCTACTCTGGTGGGCGACTGGGCCTGGGAAGAAGTAAAAGCAGTGTATGTGGACGACCGCTATGAACTAGACCTCGACGAGTTTTTGGCGCAGGGCCATAACGCCCACGTGAAAAGCAATATGCTGGCGATTATGTTGGTGGCCATACACAAAGATTTTTGGGATGCAGATCAGGAAACGACTGAGCAACTGGCGCAGGCGTTCGCAGACTTGGTGGCGGTAAACGGTTTGCCCGGCAGCGGGCACACGGACCCGGATCAGCCTATGCTGCCGTGGTTAGAACAGTTTGTAGACGCACAGCAATGGCAGGCACTTGCGCAGGCAATTGACTTAGCCCGGCCTGAGGTAGAGGCCATAGCAGAGCAGCATCGCATTGCGGAGGTGACGCTGGAAGCCGAAGCGGATCCGAATATGGAGTCGCAAGATCATCAGCAACAAGCCGATAGCAGCGGGCCGTCGGTTGTGTCTCACTACTGGGCCTGGCTCACGCTGCTGGCAGTTGTGGCCATCGTCGCGATGAGCTTCTACCGCAGTAGTCGGCTGGCAAAACGCATCAATAGCTAAAGGAGTTAGGCCATGTGGCACGGATACATGCTGGGCGCATTACATCAGTTCGTGGAGTGGCTGCTGTATCCTGTGATTGGCCTGTTGGCCCTGGCGTTAGTGGTTACGCTATGGGAGCTGGGGAGCGCCCTGGCCGAGAAGCGATATCTACTGGATGCCTTTACCCAATCGGAGTTGGCAACCTTCGAGCAATACGCGCATGTGCACCTGGAGCGGTCTGACCTGCTGGCACGCAGCGGCCCCATTCTTGGCTTGATGGGCACCCTGATCCCCTTGGGACCAGGGCTGACGGCGCTTGGCGCTGGCAATATCGACATCCTCGCCACAGCCCTAACCGTCGCGTTCGACACAACAGTGGTCGGCTTGTTAATTGGATTGCTTGCCTATGGACTCAGCCGTATTCGGCGCCGCTGGTATGAAGTGACATGGAAAATAATCGCTGACAAGCAGGAACCGCAGATTGCATGAAGCGACACACCTACAGTGACAAGCCCTCCTGGCAGTCGGGGCCCTTCTCGGACGGCGACGCCGACCCCATGCTGGGCTTTGCCAATATTATGGATGTGATGCTGGTGTTCGCTCTGGGCTTGATGCTGGCGCTCATTTCACAGAGCCAAGAACTGCGAGCGCACTTTAACCTAGAGCGTAACCCCGTCATAGAAACAGAGCGTGAGCTGGCAGAGACGCCTGAGTCCATCCAGAACATGATCGACAGCGGTGGCGAGGGAATGGAACCGTTGGGCCGGGTATACCGCGACCCGAATACCGGCAAACTGATTTTGATAGGCGAACAGTAGTGCGCCGGGCCCTCACAATCACCCTCCTCCTTTGTCTGTGCGTGAGCCCTCAACTCAAGGCAAACGAGCTTGCAAATGCACCGCCGGCTTCCTCGGCGCTGTTTATCAGTGAACGAGACGAACGTTATTTTGTTGTCTCTCTCCTGGAGCCACACTATGTGTTATCGACGTCAGCTCTGACTGGAGGCCTGACAACGGCAGTGCGGTATATCGTGAATCATCAAAGCATGAAGCCCGATGATGACGCCGAAATGGCGCGCATCGTTTCCTTGGGAAAGCGAGGTTATCAGCGGGAAGTCGCAAACGATCTGAAGCTGCCGCCGGAAGCAATGAGCCTGATGGGTACCGCAGTGAGCATGAATCACCTCGCTCATGCGCAAGCGTGCTTCAGGGGCCTTTGTGTCGATGCCTTTGTTACCGCTGGCGCGAATAGCAATGCCCTGCGAGCGGGTGATCCAGCGCGTTGGTACGAAACAGCCTCGGGTAACAAACGCGTTGATTCGACAACGGGGCGCACTGCGCCAGCAGACGCCTCCGGCACTATCAATACGATCGTGCTCATCAATCGTCCCGTGCTCCCTGCTGCGCTAATGAAAATTAGCATGATCGCGATCGAGGCGAAATCGGCGGCTATGTCTGAACTGGCCATACCCAGTATGGTCAGCTCACACCTAGCGACGGGTACCGGCACTGATCAGATTGCCATAGCGTCACCTCTATCTGATGCACAATATCCGGCTTTGAGCAGCGCGTCGGGGCACCTGAAGCTTGGCGAGCTTGTCGGCGCTGCAGTCAAACGTGCCACGCGAGAAGCCTTACTCAGTGAAAGTTATGGCGCACCGACCAGCACCGCCACCGTTGCACATGCGCTGGGTCGTTTTGGATGGACGCAGGCCGCGCTGCTAGACGCCATGCAGCAAGTCGCAACTGACCATGACCTTAGCGATGTACACAACGAAGCCATCCGCATTACCCGTGAGCCACGTGTGGTGGCTGCAGCCTTTGCCTTTGCCACACTGCTCGATCGATCGCAGTATGGCGTACTCCCGGATAATGCGGATAACGAGCCATTAAAAGATCAGGCAGCTACGACCGCAGCGGCCGTGTCAGGCAAACCACAGCTATGGTCTCAGTACTGGCAACAGCTTAATGCACCGGCAGGCCCGGTGGCGCTGTTTACACAGGCGCTGGTACTGGGATGGCAATCGCAGCTGTCGGACTCATGAAGACGTTCTATACCTTCCATAACATCTATACCTTCTATAAGTTCTGCCTTCTCGTAATGTCACTGCAGGCGAGCGTGTATTGCACCGCATCCGCTATGAGCGAAGACGGTTCAGATTCACCCTCCTCCGTAAACATAGCGCTTTTGCATATTGCACCTGTCCTCGGTGATCCGGTGGCGAATACGGCGCTTGTTGCCAAAGCCATGGCTGATGCCAAGCGCTACGGCGCCGACTGGGTCATGACGCCAGAGCTCGCATTGACGGGCTATAAGTTTAGCAACGCGATGGGTACCGGCTGGTTTGTTGACGGCCCTGACAAATACGTGCAGGCGCTGCAAAAGTCGGCAGACGAACTGAACTTGGTGTTATTCCTGAGCCACCTGGAAAAGGATCCATTGAGCGCTGCGGTCTACAATACCTTATTTGTCATCAACCGCGACGGTGAGATCGTCGCCCGACACCGCAAGATCAATACGATTCCTGTGGCGGAAGCTTGGTCAGTGCAAGGTGAACAGGTCACCGTCGCGCAAGTCGATGGCATCCGGCTGGGTTTGCTAATCTGTGCCGATGCCTGGCCGCCCCATCATACGGCGGCTTTG
>JBCDFM010000042.1:0-21815 GCA_039178015.1 Pseudomonadota bacterium | reverse complement strand
CAATTGGATGGAGCAGGCGTATTTCTGGCCCTGCTTGCTTGCCTACATGCTGATCGATGAGTATCTGCACGGTCGCATGCACTTGTTTGCTCACTCTCGTCGGCCTAAACAACCCTGGCTGCAGAAAGTGCAGGCGTTTTACAAAGTCGCTCATCGGCCACATCACCTGATCGGTGGCAATGATGGGCGTGGCCAGCTGAGCGTCACTCAAACTTTTGTTGAGCACTGGGGCTGGTGGTTGGCCTTACCCAACTACTGGTTCGGTCTGGCCTGCCTGTACTTCGGCCTCTATGAAGTTTTTATCTGGGGTACTGTCGTCAAATCGCTGTGGGGTATGCACGTACATACCAATTGGGGGCAGGGCTACGATTTACGCCTGCTTAACCACCCCAAAACATGGGTTCGCAAATCGTTTCGCGCGCTTTGTCATGTGTTGGTATTTCCGAATATGCATCATCAGCACCACAGTCGCAGCGCGAATTCGGCGAAGAACATGACCAACATGATCGCGATCTTTGATTGGTTGCTCTGGGATACACTAGTGATCGAAAAAAGCAGGCCCGAAACTTATGGCTGGCGACAGAGTGCAGAAGAAGAGAACAATCTGCTCTACCGGTTTTTCAATACCAATCTGGCTCGAGGTTAACTCGAGCCAGGCCTTTTCTAGCGAATGGTCAATGCTCAGCTATAGGGGCCAGTCCGCGGCATCTGTTACGTACTCCGGTTGGGCTGGGCGAACGCCGTCCCATTTCTTTACAAACAGCTGCTCCGGATCGTACAGGGTCGCTTGTTTTTGCTGGTTAAAGTGCCTACCGCCCCGCGGATCCGCCCCCACGCCAGCGATGTATTGCCAGTTGCCGTAGTTACTTGCCACGTCGTAATCGATCAAGTGTTTCTCGAAAAAGGCTGCACCATAGCGCCACTCGATGCCGTATTCATTGATAAGGCAGCTCGCCGCGATCTGCCTGCCGCGGTTGCTCATCCAGCCGCTTGCAACCAGTTGATGCATTAGTGCGTTCACGAGTGGGTAATCAGTGTCGCCCTGACACCAGCGCGCAAAGTTGCGCGGTTCAAAAGTGCAGCGTCGAACCTTCCCTGGGCTGCCTCCGATGCGAAACAGGCTGATATCGTCTAGTAGTGCGCGATGATGAAAGAACTCTCTCCATAACAGCTCAAAGATCATCCAGTAGGTCGATTCGTTGCTTTGTACATCTTGCTCAAAACGTTTGACCTCGCTGGCCACCTCGCGAGCGGAAACACAACCCATGGCCAACCATGGGGAGAGGGAGCTGGAACCGTCTAGACCGTCCAGACAGTTTCGTGCTTGCTTGTATCGAAGAATGTCTTGCTGACCAAACATCCACTGCTGCATTCTGCGTTTCGCCGCTGTGCTACCGCCTCTTACGGCAAACGATGTATGCGGTAACACGTCAGAGCTTGCAATAGCGCTAAATTCAATGCCGGCGGGCGGTGGCGGCAGCGAGGAGGGTGGTGATATCGTTTCGGGAATAGTCTGCTCTTCCACCTTGTTTTTGAACGGTGTGAATTGACCAGGCATAGCATTGCCTGCAAAGGGCAGTTCATCCGCGCTGAACAGCGTATTACCCTGATGTACCTTCAGCGGTACGCGCAGCCTCACGGCTAGTCGCTCACGCGTTTTCCTCTCGTAGTAGCCGGGGGTAAGCGCGGTGCCAACACAGCGCGCACCAATCGCCGCGGCTAATGGCGGTAGCGCCTGCTGAGGTGAGCCATTCAGTATCAGGAGATCCTGTCCAAGTAACCTGAGTTCTTGTTGCAGTGACTGCAGACTTTCGACAAGAAACCGGCGCCGCTGTTCGCCTACGCCATTGACGTTGCACCAGGGTATAGACTCGGGCCAGCAGTACACGAGTAAGAGCTGATCTGAGTCAAAATGGAATGCTAGCGCTGGATTGTCGCTCAGTCGCAGATCATTCTGAAACCAGTAGATATCAGGCAATGTCACGAGCTCCAAAAGTACAAGAGTCAGGCCTTAGAAGAACTAGACCCTACCGGGACCATACGCATTACGGGCGTCACACGATCACTGCTTGCTCCAGATCAATACGAATGCTGATAAACATGGGCGTCTGCGTGCTGTTGGTTGGACCCTAGACTGTCCAGTGATAAGGTGCAGACAGAGAGCGCCTTCATTTTCCAACACCCTTCTTGGATAACGCGTATGGACGAGCTACACAAACTGTTCACAGCGGTACCTCTGCTGGCGCTATTTCTGACCATAGCGTTGGGCTATTGGGCGGGTAAGCTGAGCTTAGGCCGGTTTGTACTCGGCGGTATTTCGGGATCGCTGTTGGTCGGTGTGCTGATCGGTCAGCTCGGTGTTGATATCGATAGTGGCATTAAGGATGTGTTTTTTGCGCTGTTTATCTATGCCGTGGGTTTTCAGGGTGGCCCGCAATTCTTTCGCGCGCTCAATCTCAAGTCCGTTAATCAGCTGCTGTCTGCCGTGGTGATGTGTGTCATGGGCCTCGTCTGTGTTATCGCAGCCGCGCTGTTGTTTAACCTCGATAGAGGCACCGCGGCGGGGCTTGCCGCAGGTGGCCTGACTCAGTCTGCGATTATCGGTACTGCGGGGGACGCCATCGCGAGGCTGGATGTTTCTCCCGAGATGATTAAAACCATGCAGACCAACATTGCCGTGGGTTATGCCGTCTGCTATATCTTCGGATCCATCGGGCCGATCATCATGGTGACCTGGTTTTTCCCCATGATTATGCGCTGGGACATTCGCGAGGAGGCCATCAAACTCGCGACTAAAATGTCAGGCGGCCATCCCCAGCTTGAACCGGGGCAGTTTAATGCCATTCACCCCGTTGATACACGCGTTTACCAAGTGCGATCCGATTGTGAATACGTTGGCAAGACCGTAAAGGACATCGATGAGTTGCTGGAAGATGCGGTTTTGCAGGCACTCATTCGCGATGAGGCCACTCTCACAGTGACGGACGATACAGTCGTTGAGTCGGGCGACAAAATCGTGATAACCGGCCTGATCACCGTGATGAACGGTCTGATCGATAAGGTGGGCCCTGAAATTGAAGCTCCTGTGGGCGCAGAGCTAATAGAAGAACAGCGGGTCATTGTCCTGACCAACCGGGAAGCCGATGGCAAGACATTGCGGGAGATTCACGATGCTTTGGATGTGCAAACCCGACGTGGCGTGTACCTGACCGGGGTGTCACGCATGGGGCGGGATATGGCTGCTTTGCCCGATCTTGAACTGCACGTTGGTGATGAGTTGCGTTTCACAGGTAGCCCAAAAGACTTGAATCGCGTTGAGCAGGGCATCGGCTACAAGATCACCGCGGCAGCGGTCACAGACTTCATCTTTTTTGGACTGGGTATGTCAATGGGAATTCTAATGGGCATGATCCATTTCAGCATCGATGGTATTCCAGTGACGATTGGCACTGGCGGTGGCTGCCTACTGGCCGGTCTACTTTTTGGATGGCTGCGCAGCACTCGGCCTCGCTATGCTGCGCTGCCCACCGGCGCATCAAACTTCTTGCGGGATTTTGGCCTGGCGGCATTTGTCGCAATTGTCGGCTTAACGGCTGGACCCCAAGCGCTCGAAACCGTGCGCGAATACGGCCTGACGCTGCTGCTACTGGGTGTTGCAGTCACCATTTTGCCGCAAATTGTTACATTCTTTTTTTCGTATTATGTTCTGCGAATACGAAACCCTATCGAAGCACTAGGTTGCGTTGTAGGTGGTCGAAGCGCTAATCCAGGCTTCGCTGCCCTGCTGGATAAAGCTGGGAATGCCACACCGGTCGTGCCCTTTACGGTAACTTACGCGGTGGCCAACGTTCTATTAACATTATGGGGCCCCCTGATTGTCGGCATTATTACCACCAATCCGTAGTCGGATAGCGCGTTTATGAAGTGGCGATTGCTAATACTGATCCTATGCTGGGTTTACGCGGCAGGCACGCAAGCCTCATTGCCCAAAGTCGCCGTGGTGACCACGGGCGGCACTATCGCCCAAAAAAAAGACCCTAAAACGGGTGGACTGGTGCCGGCCTTATCAGGCGCTGATCTGATCGACGCCGTGCCCGGCTTGTCGAAGCTGGCGGAGATCGATGTGGTGGAGGTGGTGAACATCGATAGCTCGCAAATGACACCTGAGATTTGGGCGCGTGTGAGTGCCGCGCTCGATAAGGTGCTGTCCCGCAAAGATATTGTTGGGGCGGTCGTCACCCATGGCACCGATACGATGGCGCTGGGAGCGTATTTTCTCGACCTTACCATACGCAGTGATAAACCTGTGGTGATGACTGGCGCAATGAACGATGCCGATAGCGTTAACCCCGATGGTCCGGGTAACTTGCTCAACGCGGTTTATCAGGTGTTGTCCCCGCAGGCGCAAAACTGGGGTGTTACTGTCACGCTAAATAGCTATATCAACGGTGCCCGAGCGGTACGTAAAACCTGGACGACAAACTTGCAAACCTTTGAATCAGGTGCGCAGGGATACCTGGGCTACATATTTAATGGAAAAGTGACGCGATTGAACGATCGTTTACGGCGCGTTCGTCTGGGATTGCCTGTAGATAGTTCAAATTCGTTACCCAAGGTGCCCTTCATATCAGCGTATGCCGGTGCCGACGGCAGCCTTATCCGTTATGTGGTCGATTCTGGCGCGAGCGGCTTAGTTGTTGAGGGCGTTGGGGCCGGAAACGTCAACGCTAAGATATTCGAAGCCATCCAATACGCGCTGCAGCGTGATATACCCGTGGTGATATCCAGTCGGGTTCCCCGCGGCGCGGTGAGACCGGTTTACGGCGATGCGGGTGGTGGCAAGACCTTGGAGGAAGCCGGCTGTATTTTGGCGGGTGACCTGATGGGAGAAAAGGCGCGACTGCTGCTCATGCTGGGCGTAGCCCACCACGGAAATGATATAGAGCGCTTGCGGACCCTGTTCAATAGCTAGCGGCGACACCGCCTCATGATCGATGACGACGGTGCTGACATAGGAGCGTGACAATGAACGATGACAAGGAACTGCGAGCAGCTGAAAAAGAGTACGAGTCGCTCAGCCCTTTTGAGCTCAAGAACAAGCTGATAGAACTCGCTGAAGCACACCATGAACATCTGATGCTGAACGCGGGGCGCGGCAATCCAAACTGGTTGGCAGACATTCCACGTCACGCTTTTAGCCAGCTTCAGTTATTCGCGCTATCAGAAGCAAAGCGCGTAATGGATCAGCCCGGTTTTGCCGGCTCACCCGTCGCTGCCGGAGTGGGTGCAAGGTTTGATGCCTTTATGGACAGCCATTCTGACGTCGAAGGCATCGCCTTTCTGCGAGAATCGGTGGCATGGTGCCGAGATAACCTGACCATTGAACACGATGACCTGGTTTTTGAACTGATCGATGGCATTCTTGGCGATCACTATCCATCACCTGATCGCATGCTCAACGCTAGTGAGCAGATCGTACGAGCCTACCTTGAGCTTGAAATGTGCAATGGCGCGCCACCTGCCGGGACGTTTGACCTGTTCGCCACGGAGGGCGGCACAGCAGCGATGTCCTACATATTCAACAGCTTGATGGAGAACAAGCTCCTGCACAAAGGTGACAAAATCGCCTTGGGGACACCCATATTTACGCCCTATTTGGAAATACCCGCACTTAACGATTATCAGTTCGTTGAATTGGAGATTCAGCAGTCAGAGGACGACGCCTGGCAGTATCCTGATGCGGAACTCGATAAATTGCGCGATCCCAGTGTGAAAGCGTTTTTCCTGGTGAATCCTGCGAATCCATCTTCGGTGGCCATGCATCCCGATAGTCTTGCGCGCATCGCGAGCATTGTGGCGGAGGAGCGCCCCGATTTGATTCTGCTAACGGACGACGTTTATGGCACCTTCGTCAACGAGTTTGAATCGCTCGCCAGTATCTGCCCACGAAATACCATTCTTGTGTATTCGTTTTCGAAGTACTTTGGCGCGACCGGGTGGCGTTTGGGTGTGATCGCGATACACCAGAACAATGTCTTCGACCAACAAATTGCTGCGCTAGATTCCGCCGACAAGGAGGCATTGCGGGCAAGGTATGCGACTGTGGTATTAGAACCCGACAAAATGAAGCTGATCGATAGATTAGTTGCCGATAGTCGCGCGGTTGCGCTCAATCACACGGCCGGACTGTCAACGCCGCAGCAGATTATGATGGTGTTGTTCTCGCTGGCGGGTTTGCTGGATAAAGCACACAGCAGCGAGTATAAGCAGGCGGCCCGGGCGATAGTGCGAGAGCGCTTTGAGACCTTGTTTGCTGCATTGGGAGAGCCGTGCCCGGAAGATGAGTTCTCTGCGTTTTACTACGTCGATATCGATATCCCGCGTCTGGCTCAAAGCCGCTATGGCGAGGCGTTTGCCGCGCACCTGTTTAATGACCATGAACCTATCGATTTTGTCTGGCGCCTTGCCACGGAGAAATCTGTGGTGCTTATGGATGGTGGTGGTTTCGATGCGCCGAAGATGTCGGTACGGGTTTCCCTGGCCAATCTAAGCAATGAGGCCTATGCAGTGATTGGTAAAGCGATCAGTGACTTGCTTGAGGAATATTACACGCGGTGGAACCAGTCTTGACACTGCTTCAGTGGCAGCGCTTACCCCAACGCGAGAGCTCGATCGTTCGCGACGGGGCGATTATGACATCGGTACTAGCCGAAGTTTATAAGCCCCGCTACCGCCGCGACTGTTGACTGAAACATACGCGACAGGCGCCTGTGGATCGTCGTATGTTTCGGCAAGATTTTGTCCCGCGGTAGGATACTGACCGCTGCTCCACAATAGGCGTTTGTTTGTATCCCACAGCTGAACCTGTGGCGCTAATTCCGCGCTGAGATTGGTTAGGGTAACCTCCAACGCGGATGCTGGCGAATCCAGTTGAAAAAAATCTACATCGCGTTGATCCATTAAGGCTGCAGCGAGGGGTCTGTTCAGCTCAATGAGAGCAGCCTGTAAAATGGTATCGTTCGGTTCAAATGAGTCGAATGCCGTTAACGGCCTGACTTGCAGCTGGTAGCGTCCTTCTCCTCCTCTACTGTGAACTGACACAAAGTAGACTGCGTCGTCTTCCGCTGAGAATTGATAACTTGCGTCTTGTCCAGCTGTTGGGTACTGGCCGCCCGCCCAAATATGCTGTTTATCAGCAGACCACAGCTGCAATTGGGGTGCGAGGTCGGTACCGAGGTTCACCAGCTCGATGGACAAAATATCTCGGGGTGGTGGACCCGATTTGATCTGGAAGTAATCGACGTCTGCGGTGGACTCGATGTGCGCACTAATCGTGTTGCTAAGTGGCAACAGGTTTGGCTGTAGGATATCGTTATTGGGCTCCTGTTCGATTTTTCCTGATACATGCGCTTGTTCTAGATTCTGTAGTCGTGCCCTTGCCTGCGCTTCGTTGCCCACCTTCTCAAGTTGCGCTCTGGCCTTCTCCAGGTGGCCCTGCTGTTCATAAAGTCGCGCGAGGTTTAGCCGCAGGGCATCGGAATCAGGTTCTATCGCCAGGCCTTCCCGGAGTGCGGCCTCTGCCTTTTCACTTTGATCGGTGGCCAGATACAGCGCGCCCACATTGTTATAGGCGTCTGCCGACCTCAGGCCTTGTGCCAGTTCTTCAAACAAGGGTAAAGCCTCTACGTAGAAACCAGCCGACAATAGATTGTAGGCGCGCTCAATATTGGCTTCTGTCTGAGCGACTTCGTCCTTGTTTTCAGACGAGCGGGCCAACTGCTGGATAATGACCTGGGAGCCGACAATTTGAACGTCTCCGCCTACTGATGATCCGGCAATACTGATCTGATTATTCGCCGATGGTGTGTCCTTAGTACCGCCATTGGGCAATAGCGTCGGCAGCAAGGCCAGCAGTGCCAGTATGATCGGTACGGCTACCAGCACCAGCCACCAGTACTTTTTGGGATAGGCCTCGTTCATATACTCGGCTATAGAATGATTGAGCTGGCGACTAGCCTAGCACTTGAGGAAGAGTTTTGCTCTGGCCAAGAATACGCGTTTCCTGAGCAGAGGCGAGCTGCGCTATGCAGGACGCTGGATCTCATCGTTTCTGTCAGGCCATCGTGAACACACTGAGCGGAATCTTAGTCATATGACGGCCCCCTAAGGCTCTGATCGCAAGTGCCGAGGATGACCGCCGGTTGTCACCGCATGCGCGTCGATAAGTAGCGGTATAGGCCTACTGCTTTTTTCGAAAGCCTTCTAGTGCAAAGTCTTCCTCTGGCGATCGCACCAGCCGATTTCGACCTATAAGTGCGAAGTAAACCAGACCCGCGATAAACCATACCGCAACGCCGGTTACGCCTGGTCGAAAAGCCGGATTATTGAATAACAGCACGAGTGCAACCAGCGCGATAATCAGTGATATCCAGGCGCCGGCGTTGCCCAGGGGAGAGCGAAACGGGCGCTCAATATAGGGTGCTCTTTTGCGCAAGATAATGAAAGCAATCATTTGCATGGCGTAGGCGATCAATGCGCCGAACACGGCCATATTGAGGATGATGCCGCCAAAGGTTCCTGTGCCAGCTGGGTCGAGAATGAATAGCAACATCAGAATAGCGAAGCCCAGGCCCGATCCGACAAGCAGCGCCATCCAGGGCGTTTTGCGCGTGTTGTGAGTCACCGACATCCAGCGCGGGAAGTATCCGGCCCGCGACAGAGAATAGATATTTCGTCCGAAGGCAAAAATAATTGCGTGAAAACTGGCGATGAGCCCGGCGACGGCCAGCAGCCCCAGTATGTTTGCGTTGGTGACACCAATGGTGAGTTTTAATCCCTCCAATAGCGGTTCTTCCGTTTCGCTACCAAAGTAAGCAGCGCCACCGCCAATACCCATATTCAGGAATGTCACCAGCAAACCCGTGACAATTAGGGTGAGTAGTCCCCAAAGCAAACCTCGTGGCATATCGCGCTTGGGATCGTGCGACTCTTCCGCCGCAAGCGGCAGTTGCTCGATGGCAAGGTATAACCATATTGCGAAGGGAAGCGCATCTCCCACGCCCTGCCAGCCTTTGGGTAGAAATGTGCTTTGCCCTGGGTCCGCCGGGATATTCCAGAGCTTGTCCCATTCAAATAGCGGGATGGCCGTGACGAAAAATACCCCTAGAATCGCCAGCGCGAGCAGAGTAATGGCCACGATAAACTTGAAGGATGCCTCCACGCCAAATATGTTGAGGCCGGCAAAGACGACATACAGACCAAGCCACCATAGTGGCTGAACCGCGTCGGCGGTGCCGAAAATATTTTGCAGATAGGCGGCGGTGAAGTAGCACACGACCGCGGTGGTGATGACATATTCCATGTTCTCAGCCAGCCCGGTGATAAAGCCACCCCAGGGGCCCATGGCAGAGCGTCCAAAGGAGTAAGCGCCGCCGGTGTGAGGCAGTGCTGGCGCCATTTCAGCAATGGATGAGCACAGGCCGATATACATGACCGTGATAATGAAAACCGCGACCAGGAAACCGCCAAAACCAGCCTCGCCAACGCCCAGATTCCAACCGGAGAAATCGCCAGAAATAACGGCACCGACGCCTAAGGCCCACAGCGACCATGCACCTGCATAGCGGCGTAAGCCGCGTTTTTCGAAGTAGCCTTTGGCGGCGTCGCGGTAGGTGACACCGCTGACTTTGCGTTTAGTCATCAGAAAGGTAGGGAGTTTCCGTCGCGTTTTTCATATAGATTACACGGGTCCGCAAGGACATGACCAGGATTTCATTTTGGTTAAACAGCTCTACCTTACTGAAGACCGCCCCTCTGTCGGGTTTGGATGTAGATGACTTTACGGCCTCAACCACATTGCTGCCGTGTAGCTGGTCGCCTGGTCGCAACGGTCTTATCCAGCGAATCTCATCTACTCCGGGAGAGCCAACGCAGCTCGAATCCTTCAGGAAACTGTCACACTGCATACGCTGAAATATCGCGGCGGTGAGCCAACCGCTGCCGATCAACCCGCCGTAGGGTGAGTCTGCGGCAGCCACCGGGTCAGTATGAAAGAATTGGGGATCATAGCGCTCGGCGAAAGCGATCATCTCATGCTCGGTGACCTCGTAGTGTCCGAGATCGATAATGAGCCCTGGGAAAAAATCTTCAAATGTTCTCATCTGCATGGCCTAGAGTGTGCCCGAATCACGCCATGGTACCGCAGACTGGTACAGGAAGAGCCCCTCTGGGCTGAGACAGGATTTGGCTGGCGGTTTTCGCAACACCCCTATTGGCGCATGTGTATGCCTGCATCGCGATCTATCGGCTGACGCGCGGCCTGGAAGGGTGTTCTGACTGCAGCGTTATAAGGGCTTTTGTCTGTGCGCCGATGTGCATTGGTCGACTGACGGATGAGTCGGTGAGACCTCCAATGATTCTGCATGAATGAGCGCGCTTATATTTCTCGGTGGGTAGCCGCCACACAGGCTGCCTGATCATAGATGCCAGATAACAGTGTCAGGACGTTCGCTACCTGCTCCATACGGGTGTCGCCTTCAGATATTGCCCTAGTCAGGGGTAGTAACAGTTCCCGCCGATAGCGGGCGTAGCGATCAGTTGCCTCGATGCCAAGCTCCGTGGTTGTGTAGGTTGCCCCCTTTTTGTTGTCCTGGGGTCCTAACTTGGTAATCAGCCCCGACTTAATCAGTTTGCGAACGCTGTATTGAAGGTTGGGAAGATCATCCCGGTTCAGTAGGCGACCCACTTCGGAAATACTCTTAGGTCGGTCATGCATTCTGATCACGTTCAGTAGGGCAAAGTCCAAGCCGTTACAGAGGGCCTGTGGATCGTTCTGGCAGCAGACGGCCAAATCATCTGTCCAGCGCGTGAAGGCGCTGAAGTTTCGGAAGATGGAGAACTCAATCTCAGTCAGTGCCACCTCATGTTCGTTGGTGGACAGATGCCAGTGTCGGTTTAGCTGTTCTTTCTGCGCTGGCTTACGGACGGTTTTGCTGATTGCTTTGGTCACAATAATAATCCCTTGCCATCATATAATTTTACATTTAAAGTTAATAGAAATTTTAACAATAACTATATTGCTCCACACCCGCAGTGATAGCAAACATTGGTTGAAAAGGATTCGATATGCCTCACGTAGGCCCGATGTTCAATGCCAATAAGCTGAAGCTGGGGATATTCTCCTCCAATTGCTCCAGCGGAATGGCCGTGACCAAAATTGAGGAGCGCTGGGAAAACAACTGGGAAAACAATATCGATCTGGTCAAGCAGTGTGACGAGGCCGGGCTTGAATTTATGCTCCCGATAGCACGCTGGATAGGCTATGGCGGCGACACTGACTTTCACGGCGGTGTGCTGGAAACGATAACCTGGGCCACCGGCCTAATAGCAAACACGAAGAACATCCAGGTTTTCGCGACGGTCCACACCGCCTTTAATCATCCCATTGTCGTGGCCAAACAGCTGGCCACAATAGATCATCTAGGCAATGGACGTGTCGGTTTAAATGTTGTGGCTGGCTGGAATAAACCGGAATACGATGCCTTTGCCGTTGAGCTACCCACTGAGCATGGCGAACGCTATGCGCGTGCCCAGGAGTGGTTTGACTACGTGCAGAAGCTGTGGCGTGAAGAATGCCCATTTGATTGGGAAGGCAAGTATTTTCAAGGCAAGGGCGTTTACGGCAATCCACGCCCTGTGCAAGACCATGTACCCATTTTGAATGCAGCCGCCTCGCAGGAAGGGCGTGAGTTTGCCGTGCGCAACGCTGACTTCCTATTCACGCCAACGTTTGATTTCGATCAGGCGAAGGAAAGCGTGCAAGGGATAAAAGAGCGAGCAGCCAGCGTCGGCAGCGATCTGGGTGTCTTTACTTTTTGTACGGTTGTCTGCAGACCAACGCAGAAAGAAGCGGAAGACTATCTAGATTACTATGCTAATGAAAACGCCGATTGGGATGCTGTCGACTATTTAATGAAGTTGCAGGGTATGCATGCGCAGTCATTTACACCAGAAGCGCTGGCAAAGTTTAGAGATCGCTTCGCCGCCGGACACGGCGGCTATCCGCTGGTGGGCACGCCCGATCACATTGCCGATCAGCTGGCTCAGCTCAGCGCCACTGGCGTCGCCGGCACAACTCTGGCCTTCGTTGACTATGCCAAAGAATTTCCCTACTTTCGACAGGAAGTGATGCCTCGGCTGGAGCAGATGGGGCTGCGCCAACCATTCGTTTAACCGAAGAATACTGTTTTACTTAAAACTCATGGAGAGCCCAATCATGAATAGACCGAACAATATCGGTAAAGCTAAAACGCGAATAAGCTGTGCCCTGGCCGCACTGGTCGGCACTCAATTGCCGATACCCGCCTCGCTTGCGCAGACAATGCTAGAAGAAATTACTGTGACGGCTCAGAAGCGTGAACAGAATCTCCAGGATGTTCCCATTGCAATTACCGCGTTCACCGGTGCCCAGCTTGATGCGCTGGGTGTGCAAGAAAGCTTTGATGTCGCCAACTTCACCCCTGGAGTGCACATCAGTGGCAACCTCGCTGGCCAAAATACGCAATTCACTATTCGCGGCGTCACGCAGAACGACTTTAACGACATCGTAGAAGCGCCCAATGCGGTCTATCTTGACGAAGGCTATATCGCGGTGGCCCAGGCGCAAACCTTTGCAACCTTCGATATCGATAGGGTGGAGATACTGAAAGGGCCGCAGAGCACACTGTTTGGTCGCAACGCGACAGGTGGCGTGGTTCAGTTCATTTCGAACAAACCAAGCTTTGATGAGACGAGCGGGCATCTGGATGTGACAGCGGGACGGTATGACGTTCCGAATGATGCGGATCGCTATACGGTAGAGGGTGCACTCGGTGGCCCCTTGACCGATAACATCGCCGCGCGAGTGGCATTTCGCTACAACTATCAGGATGCCTATCTGCAAAATCGCTACCCCGAGGATGCCTTTTTACCCCCTCCCGGAGACAACGCCGGTCAGGACATTGGTGATGACGATACCCGCGCAGGGCGAGTGCAATTTGCGTTTCGTCCCTCAGATACCGTGGAAATTGGCGTTGCAGCCAACTACGCCAAAACCGATGTGGCGACAGGCCCCTACCAGTCAAAATCAACCATTGGCGTCGTCGCTGGTGGCGAACTGGTGAATGTGATTGATACACCACCGGATGAAACTCGCTTGAGTATCGATGGCGACCAGGATGGTGGCGGTGATGCTATTGATGGCGACGCTTTCCTGCCCGGTGCCGGCATCGGACTAGAAGGGCGATCAACCCCAGGGGGTGATTTCTTTGGCTATCTAGATCCCGATGGTGATGATTTCGAATTCTCAGGTGACTTTGCCTTCGATGACCAGGGTGAAACAGAAACCTATGGCGGCATGGTGCGGGTAGATTGGGATATCGGAAGTGGCTACAACTTTACGTCGATCTCAGACTACAAGGACTATCAAAAGCTGCTGTTTATCGATGTGGACGCAGCGCCGGTCAATCAGCTGGCTAACTTTGGTGGCGTCGATGCCTGGAGCTTTACTCAGGAGTTTCGCATCAATGGTGAAACCGATCGCAGCCGCTGGGTAGCAGGATTCTACTATCTAAAAATCGATAATGATTCCGACAACGGCCTGAAAGCACCGCTCAACAGTATTGCCGGTGGCTCTACACCGGTAGACATTGGTACCGTCGCTAAGCTGCAGACAGAGTCTTACAACGTGTTTGGTCAGATTGACTACGACATCGCCAGTGACTGGACCTTAACGGCTGGCCTGCGCCTCATTCAGGAGGAGAAGGAATACGATTTTGCGACGGGTGTGTTCCCATCCTTTAACAACTTTTCCGGCAACCAGGGTAACTTTATTCCTGATGCCTTTGGTGCGGGCTCGCCGTACTTTTTTAGCGACGATACCTCCGACGCACTATGGGCGGGCAAGCTACAGCTCGATTGGCGCTACAGCGACGACACCCTGATTTATGCGGGCATTAACCGTGGCGTGAAAGCCGCCAGCTTCAATGCCCCACTTTTGGGCGCTTACCTAGGGTCTGGCGGGGATGAGTCTCTGCCTTACGATGAAGAAGTGCTAATAGCCTACGAGGCGGGCTTCAAGTCGACCTTTGGTGAGGATGGTGACACGAGGTTAAATGGCGCTTTCTACTACTACGACTATCAGGACTATCAGGCGTTTCTATTCGTGGGTGTAGGCGGTGTTGTTATAAATGCAGATGCCGAGACCTATGGCGCGGAGCTGGAGCTGCAGACTTCACCTATCGATGGACTGGACTTGATTCTGGCCGGTTCGATCCTAAAGTCGCGTGTTGAAGACGTACCGCTTCGCTTCGACTCGCCGCTACCGCCCAGGGATGTAGAGCCCAATTACACGCCGGAGCGTCAGGTCTCGGCGATTGCGCGCTACACCTGGCCGCTGTTTGGCGGCAATATGGCGATACAGGGCGACATGAGCTACTCCAGCTCGTTCTACTACAACCTACGTAACTTTAGCGCCGACCAGTTCGATAGCTACACGCTTTACAATGGGCTACTCAGTTGGTCAACTGCAGACTCCAACTGGACCGCATCCTTGGCGGTACGCAATATTACCGATGAGCGAGCCGGTATTCAGGGTTTCGACCTTGCGGTGTTGTGCGGCTGTAATGAGGTGTCCTACCGTTCGCCACGGTTCTACAGCGTAGGTTTGAGGTACGAATTCTAAACCCTAAGCTTAATCATTCAGCTTCCTGGAAGCGAAGTAGAGTCTGCGACAGTGGAACAGGACCGGCGTCAGTTTTTAAAGTCAGGCAGCATACTGCTATCGGTTGTGATCGGTGGCAGCATGCTTCGTCTCACGCCAGTTGCGGCACGAGAGGCAGAGGTGCCGTACCAGGTGTTGTCCCCACTTGAAGTCGATACGCTAGAGGGTTTGGCCGAAGCAATTGTGCCTGGGGCGCGCAATGCTGGCGTTGCCCAGTTTATTGATAAACAGCTGGCAGCAGATTTCAGTGATTCCTTGTTAATGCTCAAATACCTGGGTGTTCCTGAAGAAGGCTATATACCTTTTTATCAAGCCGGGCTCGCCAGCGCAGCTGCATTGTCGCAAGCACGCTACGAAAAGCCGTGGTCGCAGTTATCCGCCGCAGAGGCCTCCACGCTCACGGCGGCCATTGCCGCCGGTAGTCCTTCGGGTTGGTCCGGCCCTCCCGCAGGTTTCTTTTTCTTTGTAATCCGATCTGATGGAGTAGACGTGGTTTACGGCACAGAAGAGGGGTTTGCCAAGATTGGCGTACCCTACATGCCGCATATTGCACCTGAGCAACCCTGGTAAGCGTTATGACCCAAGCGTCGTCTACCGACCCCTACGACTTGTTAATTGTTGGTTCTGGTGCTGCGGGTGGCCTCATGGCCGCGAAAGCCGCTGCTGCTGGTAAGCGGGTGTTGATCCTTGAAGCGGGCCCCGTTGCAGAAACCCATCACTTAGTCAGCTCACAGAAATGGGCCAGACGACATAAGTGGAGTGGCGCTGCGGTCGAGGAGGAGGGCAACCTTAAAATTGGTCATGGCTTCAACGCGGGCTGGGGTACCGGCGGTAGCGCCAAACACCATTATGCGGTCTGGCCAAGGCTGCATGAGGACGATTTCAAAACAAAGAGTCTTTACAACCAGGGCTTGGACTGGCCTCTGGAATACCGGGATCTGCAGCCTTTCTACGATACGGTACAAGAAGAGGTAGGGATGAGTGGCGATGCTGCGGCCGAGGTCTGGCGACCTCCGGGTGCAAGCTATCCCATGCCACCAGTCGCGGTGTTCGCGCAGGGTAAAGCGATTCAGAAAGGTTTCGAAGCTTTGGATATGAACGTTGCGCCGATTCCAGTAGCCGTCAATAGTCGGCCATATAAGGGTCGGATGGCGTGCATTTACGATGGCTGGTGCGATGCCGGTTGTCCGATTGGTGCCCTCGCGAATCCTCTGGTCACCTATCTAAGCTGGGCTCGTGAAGACGGTGCAGAACTGCGCAACGATGCTGCTGTCACCCGCGTGCTCCACGATAGCAGTGGCCGCAAGGCAACGGGTGTTGTCTACCGCGATGCCAAAGGCGAAGAACACACGGCTCATGGCGATATTGTCGTACTCGCTGCGTTTACGGTACAAAACGCACGTTTGCTGTTGGCTTCGGCCACCGATAAGCATCCGAACGGGCTTTCCAACAGTAACGATCATGTGGGTCGATATGTCATGACGCACCCCTCTAACTCTGTATACGGTCTATTCCCAGAAGAAACGATGCCTTATATGGGACTCACCGGTGGCCAGCTAATTTGTCATGATCGTTATAAAGAAAGAGACAAGGGTGATGCCTATGGGGCCTATCAATGGTTGATTGCTAATGCGCTGAAACCCAATGATCTTTTGGGAATCGCTAATACACGTCCCGACATCTATGGCCCCGCTTTGGAAACGTTCATGCGTGACGCGGGCGCGCGAATGGGTAACATGGTGTTTGTGGGCGAAGACATACCCCTGGCGGAGAACCGGATTGTACTCAGTAGGAATCGTGATCAAAACGGTGTGCCGCTGCCCAAGGCCATACACAATATTACTGCCCCCACGGAAGCAATGTGTAATAACGCAGTCGCGGAAGGCTTGGCCATCTTTGAGGCTGCCGGAGTTGAAGCGCCCTGGCAAGGACCTCGCTTTGGCATGCATATTTTGGGCGGGACGATTATGGGTGATGATCCCGAGACGTCGGTAACCGACGCCTACGGGCGCTGTCATGAGCTAGATAACCTATATGTGACCGGCTGTGGATTGTTTCCCACCAGTGGCGCAGTCAACCCAACCTTTACCATCAATGCGCTCACGTTGCGTACCGCGGAGCATATTCTACACTCTCACTAGGCTACGGCTGTCTTTGCCCTCCTAGGTGACGGGATCGTGATCTATTAGGCTCAAACCAAAGCGCATGAATAAGGAAAGGAGAAGCTATCCATGATTACCATCCACCATCTCGGAGTCTCGCAATCAGATCGTATTGTCTGGTTGATGGAGGAGCTGGGTCTACCGTATGAGCTGAAGTGGTATGACCGCGGCGAGGATTTTCTAGCGCCTCAGGAATATCGCGATTTGTATCCCGCTGGTACTGCCCCAGTCATTACCGATGGCGATTTGGTGTTGGGTGAATCCACGGCGATCGTTGAGTACATCTCGCAGCGCTACGGTGAGGGCAAGTTGTCCGTACCGGTGGACGATCCTGACTACCCTAACTATCTGTACTGGATGCACTTCAACAACACGCTGCAATCTGCGGTGTTTGTTCGGCTGGCTATGAGCCTGGCGGGCGTAGAACCCTCACCGGAAAATATCATGCTAACCACCACCTTGCGCAGGGAAGACGGCATCTATCGCATGCTAGAGCTGCGGCTGGCGGAGTCAGATTACTTGGGCGGGTCTCGTTTTACCTGTGCCGATATCATGTCGATGTTCAACCTTACCTCTATTGGTGGGATAGGTGGACGAGAAGTGGATGATAGCTTGCCCAATACAAAAGCGTATGTGGCGCGTATTGGTGCACGACCTGCCTACCAGAAGGCGATGAAAATAGCGGGCCCTGAAGCGACCAAGCCAGCGGGCTAGATTCCGTTGCCAGAACCACCGCTGGGCAGGCCGTAGCCCGCCCAGCGCTCGCTTAATCGCAAACTACAACAAGATCACACGCGACCTCGCGAAGTACTCAGCAGCCTCTGCAAGGCAATGGTGTTGTGGGTGTGCCATTTGTCCCCGAAAGCTGCGTTTGTGCGGCTTGCACTTAGATCTGTGCTTGAAGCCACTGTATGTGAATAGTCTGGTTACAACGCGGTAGAGGATCGGCCCGATCCTCGTGAACGTGCGCCGGCGAGCGCGCTTCATTTTTGCGCCTAAACACGCGCGCGAAAGCCATTACTCCCCGTCGCTGCTGCCACTGCTTGCTTGTATGTCTCGAGGGGGCCCACCTTCCGGTTTGCATGCCAGGCCCTTGTCGCTCCTGGGCACAATACAGGAACCCTCGATGCTGTCGCCCCTGGGACTGGTGAAGCTGCAGCTATCGCCCGCGGCACTGCCGTCACACGCTGCGAGCGCTTCAGGGGGCGGACCGCTCCGCTTACTGCTTTGCTCGTCAGGCACTGCGTTAGCCAAATTGCTGGCAGACCATGATGTCAGTGCGATTGCCAGTACGGTGTTGCGAAAGGGTGTGTTGTTAAACATCGATATCTCCTGGTCTGTGATGGGACTGAACCCAGTATCGTGAAAAAGCAAGGAGACAGCGGGTAGTCAATGTGAAGAACTTCAGGAGATGGCAAATCCAGTCAGCTAATCGATCTTATAGCCAACGCCATAGATGGAGTGAATGAGTTCGCGATCGTCTAAGCCCTGTGTCAGTTTCCGTCTGAGATTCTTGACGTGAGTATCCATCGTACGGTCACTCACCACGCGCTCATCCGGATACGCAAGATCCATAAGTCTATCGCGCGAGAAGACATGCCCCGGACGCGCCATAAACGCTTTGAGTATGTTGAATTCGACCGGTGTCAGCTCGATACGAGTATCCTTGGCCGTGCACTCAAACCGCTCCAGCGCGAGTGTAATCCCTGCATAACTCAATATGTTTTCTTCAACGGGTTTAAGCGCTGAAGTAACCCTGCGCAGAATGGTGCGGACTCGCGCAACGACTTCCCGTGGGCTGAAAGGCTTGCACACATAGTCATCCGCTCCTAGTTCTAATCCAAGCAGACGGTCGATCTCGTCCACCTTGGCGGTGAGCATCATGATGGGTATGTCTGATGACTGTCGAATCTCGCGGCAAATAGTCAGTCCGTCCTTCCCCGGCAGCATCAGATCGAGAATTAGAAAGTTGGGCTGCAGTGATTGCACCTGCTCTACTGCATCCGTACCTTCGTTCAAAACGGTGGTTGAAAAGCCCTCTCTTTGCAGATAGTCAGCCAGAAGCTGTGCAATTTTGGGTTCATCTTCTACGATCAGTATATGTGTCTGATTCATGGCGCGTTTCTTTCTGCCAGGGGCAGCCTCACTTCTAAGCGCACGCCGCCCAAGGGTGAGGGCTTTGCGCTGATGACACCTTCGTGAGCATCCACAATATTGCGACAAATAGCCAGCCCCAGGCCAGCGCCACCGCTGCGGCGACTGCGCGATGACTCCTGTCGAAATAAAGGATCGAATAGCTTGTTGCAATCGTCAGCATCTACACCAGGGGGAGAATCATCAATGGTCACAACAGCCTGGTTGGCAATGCACGAGCAGGAGACGGCGATGTTGCCTGGCGCATCGGTGTAGGCCAGTGCGTTCTCCAGCAAATTGCAAAACAGCTGGTGGAGCCTAGTTGTATCGCCGCGTACCGAGAGGGATTCATTGCAGCCAAAGGTGAGGTCTAGTCCCTGCTCTTTGGCACGGGCTTGCACGGTGGCGGCGGCCGCCTCAACACAATCGTACAAGGCGACGGATGAAAATTGATAGCGAAGACCGCCCAGTTCCGAAATCGAAAGCTCGTATAGATCGTCAACCAAAACTCGCAGGCGCTTTACTTCCTGCTCCAGCGAAGCAAGCTGCGCCGCGTCAAGAGGGCGTAGTCCATCTTGCATGGCCTCTATCTCCCCGGTCAGCACAGACAGCGGAGTCCGTAGTTCGTGAGACACATCCGCCAGTAAACGCCGTCGCGAGTTTTGATTCTCTTCTAGCGTTGCACCCAGTCGATCCAGATTCCGCGTCAGTTGGCCAAGCTCATCAGATCGGTTCTCATTGAGACGTTGAGAGTAGTGTCCGCTAGAGAGGTGCCCAACATGACTGATCATACGTTTGATGGGAGCGAGCAGCCCTTTTGCCAAAAAAAGAGAGAGCGCGAAGGCCATCGCAGTGAAGGAGATACCAATAATCCAACTGGTGTTGAGTTGCTGCCTCGAGAAGCTAGTCTCCTGTGGTGTCTCAAGTCGCCGCCGCGGTGCACTTCGCAACTCTCCCACAGATACGCCGTCGACTAACACCGGTACGACGATAGCGCGCTCATCGATAAGGTGACTTCGAACACCCACAACAACGTTATCCTGCAGGTCGTAAAGAGCGGTAGGGGGTTTTTCCTGAGGAGGCCCGCCCGCCGGTAAATCCGGTGGCAGAGGCCGGCCGGGCTGGAAAGTTCGCTGTGGGGCCCCAGAAGCTTCCGCTGGCCGCTCTGTGTGTGGTCGTGGCGGGGGCGGCAATCCCTGCCTGCGAAAGTCGCCAGCGGGTTGCCCCCTAGCGGTTTGATTCAAGAGTCGTTGGAATGCCGCTGCGCTAAGTGAATCCCAGCTATTGTCTGCGCTGACGTAATACTCTGCCAGCTCGCTGCCCAAGCGCTGTAACCTTAACTGCTCGAGGGCATTAACATAGTCGAGAAAACCCTTGTCGAAACTCCAGCGTGCCAACCCTAGCGTGGCGATTAACACCAACAGTGTTAGCCCAAGAAAGGCGGCGACCAGTTTTTGTGCCAGTGACAGCTTCATGCATCCTGTATGTCGACTGCGCGGGCATCGAATTCATAATACCCGTTGTCAGATTGTAGCCTGCTTAATGCGCATTACAGATTGGCGTTGTTGCAGTTTTGTGACGCGAATTATGTAGGGAAAATGTGAAGAAATTAAGGAGAAAAACGCGTGTGTTAATTGAATGGCTACTGAAGGACGGACGGAGTATCGTAACGAAAAAAGGGTAGCCTGGTAGGACTACCCTGGTTTTTATTGTGTGGCGAGCCTTGAGTGCATCACCTGCTTACCGTTATCCAGTAAATCTTAGTCCGACAGGGGAAGTAGATCGTCCGTGTCGCTCCAACGCCGACCGCTGCTACTGGGTCGGGCTGAATCACCTTGGCTACTCAATATATCGATTTGGCCACCCGTTCTCAGGAAGTCCTCTACCTGCTGGTTGATCTCCTCGCGTATGCGCCTTTTCTCCGGGACCTGATAAACAGTTTCCGTCTTGCGTCTCACGATAATTACCTCCGCTTTGTTAATTCTGAGCGCAGCATGCGCCCGGAATATTGCAAACGAAATACGATTAAATGACAGTTCTATGAGCTCTGCGACCCGGATGCAGGTACTTCTCGATACCAGTCACTCATATCGTCATACATGTCACCCTTAATGATGTGGTAGGGCGCTTTGTAGTAGATCTTAATGTCGTGGAATGGGTCGGTAAGAATTTTAGTTGCCCAGACCAGCCCGGACTGAATCCCCATTAAGAAGAACAGCTGGACGGTGCGAAACAGCACTGCACCAATGCCTGTAAACAACCACAGCACCGCAGTGGTATGCATCATTCCCTGGTCAATTTGGTGTTCATTCAATAGCCCAAAGAAGCTGGGGTTGAGCCACAGCACCACAGGAATGGCCAGCCATATTGCTAGCAAAACTACCTTGCGATGCAGGTTGTAGCCGACTTTGACGCTCTCCTTATACTCATGGCTGACGCCATTCACCTCGTCAAAGGTTTTGGGCTCGAAGAAAAAATGTCCGATCTGGCGCAGTATCATGGCCAGCAACCAACCCACCATCACCGCCGCGACCGGATCGACAAAAATCAGATAGTAGCTCGCGACAAAACAGCTGGCGCTCAATAAATGTAGTAGCTGATTGACCCGATTGTGATGGTAGTAACGATGATCATCCCATCTTTGTTGGTGTAGCTCTTCACGAAACTTCATCTACATTTCTCCCTGATCGGCTACGGCCGACATTGTGCTAAGTGATTAAAGTTGCTGTTGTCAGCAACGCTTCTCCCATGCGAACGCGTGT
>JBCDFM010000041.1:0-22085 GCA_039178015.1 Pseudomonadota bacterium | reverse complement strand
ATTATAAACACGAATACCGTGGAAAATCGCTGCGATGTCGGCTTTTGTCTATCACAACCAAGCCGTTCGAGATCTCGCCTGGTCCTGCTTTTCACCTTCATTATTCATGGGTGAAGCTCTCGCGGCACCCGGTCAAGCCCTCGGGATCTTCGAACCTCTGGCAACCCCTGAACGGCTGGAGTGGCTACTCAAGCTGGACCGCGATCCAAGCAAGCTTCTTCATTACCTCACCGACAAGCCGGCAACACGTTTAGGAATTTATTTCGAGCGTCTCTGGCAATTCTTTTTGATCGAGGATCCACAGTTCGAGCTGGTAGCGCACAACCTACCGGTACGCGATGCCGGCAGCACCGTCGGTGAGTTCGACATCATCTGCTGGTGTCACCAGCGCAATACCCATGTTCATCTTGAATTAGCGGTGAAGTTTTACCTGGGGCACAGCTCTCAAAGGCGCCAAACAGCGGGAAGCCGGTGGCGGGACTGGTTGGGACCAAACGCGCGGGACCGGCTTGATATCAAGCTTGACCGAATGCGACATCAACAGACCAGGCTTGCGGAACTGCCCCAAGCCAGTGCGCAACTGGCAGATATCGGAGTCGAGGGTACCCTGTCAGAGGTGGTGATAAAGGGCCATCTCTTTACGCCAATTCAGCAGTCCCTGTCTCCTCCACTGGGTTATAACCCGCGCGCCCAGATGCAGCGGTGGGTCTCTATCGACAAGTTGACAGCGGCCATCTCTCATCTCTCGGGAAATTATTTTTTACCGCTGCCGAAGACGCACTGGCTGTCGCTGGCGCGCGCCGACTCAATCCAGGCGTGTGTTTCACGCACTCAGCTCCCAGATACTCTGACGACCCTGCTCACACAAACAAACGGGCGACCCCAATTGGCAGCTGCGCTGAATGATAAGGGTCAGGAGCTGTATCGCTTCTTCACCACAACGCAGGACTGGCCGTACAATCGAGTCGCAGAGCCACTTGAGGAACACAGATGAACAATCAGAAATCAATCTTAATAACCGGGGCAACTCGAGGTCTGGGCAAACATCTGGCCCAACATTTTGCAGATAGGGGATATCAACTGGCACTCACGGGTCGGCAGGTCGACGATCTCAACCGACTCAAGAACGAGTTGGGGCAATCGGGTGCTACGATCGTCGTTGAGACTCTGGATGTTACGGATTATGACTCCATAAAACCTGTTATCGATCGCTGTGCTCAACAGCTGGGCGGGCTCGATATTGTAGTCGTCAATGCCGGTGTCGCGCTCAACACGCCTGTAGGCAGGGGCCACTTCGCTGACATCCAGCAGACCGTTAACGTTAACTTGACGGCTGCGATGGCAACCTGCGAAGCCGCAATAGAGCTTTTTCGGAAGCAGGGCCGAGGGCAAATAGTCGGTGTTACATCGGTCGCCGGTGTGCGCGGTATGCCAGGAAGTGGCCCATACAGTGCGACCAAAGCGGCTTTTGGTCGCTACCTGCAGGCCGTCCGCCTTGAAACTCGCAAAGACAGTATCGTGGTAACGGAGCTCGCTCCCGGGTTCATTGATACGGATATCAATCGTGATATGCCGAGCAGACCGTTCCTGGTGACGGCCGAAAAGGGTACGAAATCTATGGCAGATCTGATCGAAAAAAAGGTTGAGTTCCGCTATGTGCCTCCATGGCCCTGGTCCCTCGTTGCGCCCGTCATCAGGTTGCTGCCGCAGCGCGTGATAGCGGGCATGCGATGAGTCAAGGTCGAAGCCAGGGGTAGCCCCTGCGTCCCTGCAGACCCCCTGTATGCACTGCCAATACGGGCTCATCGCTTGGCCACCCTGCTGAGGCCAGCTGCTGATGGATCGCGTACAGTACTTTGCCGGTGTAGATCGGCTCCAGGGGAACACCCTGCACATCCTCAAAAGCCAACATAAACCGCTTTAGCGCCTTGCTGACTTTGGCAAATCCACCGCAATGCCAATCATGGACAAGCTGCCATCGTGCGAGGCTGTTGGAGCAGTATGGTTGTAGATAAGCGTTAATCTTCGACTCCATATCGGAAGCTCCCTTGAGCGCCGAAACACCGGTAACGCGGTATCCCTTTCCCAAACCCGCAACCAGACCAGCTAAGGTGGTCCCCGTGCCTACCCCAAGAACAACGTGCTCATCATCAGGCGCGTGGTGTTTGATCAAGTCGGCTATCGCAGTGCAGCCAGCTACTCCTGCCGAATTGGCGCCTCCTTCCGGCACGATCATGCAGGGTCTAAATCGCTGAACAATGTTGGCCACGTAGGCAGTGTCGTAACGCCTGCGATATTCTTCACGCGATACCGTAATCACCTCCATTCCGAAGCTGCGGGCATCCTCCAGCATTGCGGTATTTTCCCGCGCTTCATCCCCTCGGACGATACCCACCGTGGCGAAACCCTGCTCTGCTCCCAGTGCGGCCAGCGCATGCAAGTGATTGGACCAACTGCCGCCGAACGATACTAATCGTGTCAGGCCCTGGGCCTTCGCCTGGTTCCAGTTAGCTATTAGCTTGAAGCATTTATTGCCCGGCGCGACACCGCCTAGCCTATCGAGCCGCAGCAGAGACACAGCGCTCATGTCTACCCCTAAAACAGTCGAGGCCGACAGTGTGGTTATCAGGGAGGCAGCACTTTCAGGTTGAAAATTGGACACGTATTCAGGCAGGCATCGTCAGGTCGATGCAGCATCAGAGAACCAAATCAGAGCAAGACGAACGATAAAAACCATTGCGGTTCTGGCCAGTTAGAGCCCTAGTCGAGACCGACGTTATTCTTTTGCAGAACCTGCTCGGCGCGATAACTCGACCGCACGAAAACGCCCGACACCACCTCAAGAAAGCCTTTTTCCAGACCCCATTGCCTGTAAGTTTCGAATTCCTGTGGCGTTACCCAGCGATCGATTGGATGGTGGTTGGCGGTAGGCTGCAGGTATTGACCAAAGGTGACAATGTCAACCTGCGCATCGCGCAAGTCATCTAGCGCTTCGATAATCTCGGCGTCCGTCTCACCCAGGCCCAGCATCAGGCTGGTTTTCGTCAAGACATCCGGCCGATATTGCTTGGCGTGGGCCAGTACCGACAGTGTTTGCTCGTAGCTAGCCCGCGGGTCCCGCACAGGATGAGTAAGGCGTTTTACTGTTTCAACATTTTGCGCAAATACCTCGATACCGGAATCGAGCACGGTTTCGACATCTGTGAGCACACCCAGGAAATCCGGTGTCAGGGCTTCCACCGCCGTCTCAGGGTTCTGCTCCTTCACTCGACGCACACAGTGCGCGTAGTGGGCAGCCCCGCCATCGGGCAGGTCGTCTCGATTCACCGAGGTTAGCACCAAATACTGAAGCCCCATCAACTGGGCTGAGCGTGCGGTATTATCTGGTTCGTCGGGATCCAGCCACCCCCTCGGATTACCCGTATTCACCGCGCAGAAACGGCAGGCCCGGGTACAGACGTCCCCCATCAACATAATTGTGGCCGTGCCTGAGCTCCAGCATTCACCCATGTTAGGACACTTTGCTTCCTCGCAGACCGTGGCCAGCTTGTGTTCACGAACAATGTTCTGTACGCGATCGTACCGGCTGCCACCTTTGACTTTAATTCTCAGCCAAGAGGGCTTGCGCATCCGAGGCGTATCGACAGCGCTAGCCTTAATACCGTCCTTGATCGCGGTAATGCCTTTATCGTTAACAAATTTCGCGCCGCTCGGCACTTGAACAACGGGAATCCTATTACTGTCCTGCATGCTCATCCTTAGAGCTTTTAATCGCACTCGAATACAAATTGTAACCGATTGCCCAATTCGCGTCTCACTGTCTCCACTGCCACTGCACGCCGACATGAGCGCGAGGACCAGTTCAACAAGACTTATTGCTGGTAGGCTATGAGCTCGCATACCGCGCTCATGCGGAAGGCAACTTCACTCACACACGCACTATCTATTGTGTCAGCTTGTCTTTACCATTAGCGCTGTCAAGAAAAGGATAACAATAATGTACGATATCGCTTCGCAGGTCTCTCGAGTTGCCAACAATACCTATGGTCACACCCGCCGAATCATGCCGAAACAACCCTGGTGGCAGACCCTGGAGACCAGCTTTCACAAGTTTCCCGATGATTTTGAGCTGGACTTGCGCACTGAAATCACCGTCGATGGCACCGCACTGGCTGACTACGTATTGCGTACCGCCGGTGCCAGCCTGCTGGGCTCGCTAGCACTGCCGCTGAGCGCATCTCCGCGTCGGCTGCGCCGTGATATGGAGATCATCGACTTCTATCGCAAACATGCGAACTCGGGAGACCCTTCAGGCTACTTCAAGAAGCCAAACTCGTCCCGAGTCAAGGTGGAGTCGTCGTCAGCTGGATTTTTCCGCTTTAAACCGGAGGATGGGAAGTGTGAACTGCTAAGCTTTGACAGTCCGTTCAAAGCTGTCAATCCCGCCATGCGCGATCGCTATCCAAAGGCCCGTCGCAACATGCGCGCCATCGCTCAATACTGGCGTCACAGCGACGGCCCGAGACCAACGATCTGCGTTATCCACGGCTTTATGGCAGACCCCTACTGGCTCAATCGGATGTTCCTTGCGCTGCCGTGGTTCTATCGTCAGGGATACGACATTCTGCTGTTTACGCTACCGCATCACGGTAAGCGGCAATCCCGGCTCTCCCCTTTCAGTGGTCATGGCTTATTTGCCGGTGGTGTGTGCCAACTGAATGAGTCGATGGCGCACGCCGTTCACGACTTCCGCATCTTCATGGATTACCTGGAGTCGCGCGGGGTCGGAAAAATTGGGGTGACAGGTATCAGCCTCGGTGGCTACACCTCGGCTTTATTGGCCACCATCGAAGATCGGCTGCACTTTTCCATTCCCAATGTGCCGGTAGCCAGTCTGCCCGATTTGGTGCTGGAATGGTTTCCCATCAATCTTGCTATTAAGGGCTTGCTGAAAACGACTAAAACCAGCGTCAGGGAGGCGCGACACATAATGGCCGTGCATTCACCGCTGACGTACCAACCGCTTATTCCCAAGGAGCGCTTAATGGTGATCGCCGGGGCGGGTGACCGACTGGCGCCACCAAAACACGCCCGACTGCTATGGGACCACTGGGACCGGTGTCGTATTCACTGGTTTCCGGGCAATCATCTACTGCATCTCGACAAGGGAAAATATCTGAAAGAAATCGCCCGCTTTCTTAAAGAAATCGAGTTCGATAAAAACTGACCGCAATGCCAACACACAGGCTCATAAGAGACCGCCCTACACTGCCGGCGGCAGTCGGCCGGCGGTGGCAGGAAGGCGCTATCACAACAAGCGTGGGAGTGACACAACGGGATTTCAACAGTTGCAAAGCAATCGGTCAGTCCAGTAATCGACTCACGGTCTTGGAGGTGGCGACCTTTCCCTGGTCAAAATAGGCTTCGTGGTTCTCCTCGATCTTCGCCAGATCGTAGAGGTAATTCACCATAATTCCCGCAGATTGCTCGCGACCCTTTGCTGATAAATCCGCAGCCCGATGAATACGGTAGAGGCATGCACCGTTACCCAGGTGAAAGCGCGCAACGGGGTCACGCGGGGCGCTTTTTGACTTCTCTCGGACCAGATAATGCGCGCACAATTTCAGCAACGCCTCATAGACGTTCGCCTCGATGACCTGGCCCATCGGTTCCTTCACTTTTGCGACCAGCTCTGGCTCCACCAAATCAGTTAAATCTGCCTCGAGCAGCCAGCGACGAAATCCTGGCACCGGCGACAGTGTGACAAAAGTCTTCAGCGCCGGCATTTCCTTGGTCAATTCTTCTACCACGTTCTTGATCAGAAAATTGCCGAAGGAAATCCCCGCTAACCCAGGATGACAATTACTGATGGAGTAGAACACCACCGTATTGAACTGTTCGTGAGGAGCGGTTTCGCGTCCCTGCACCAGCAGCGGCGCAATATCTCCGGGCACGGCATCGGTGAGCGCAATCTCCACAAACACCAGCGGGTCATCGGCAAGCGCCGGATGGAAGAAAGCAAAACAGCGTCGATCTTCGCGCAGTCGACTGCGTAAATCATCCCAGCCATTGATCTCATGAACAGCTTCATAATCAATAATGCGCTCCAACACGAAGGCCGGCGACGACCAGTCGATGCGACGCAGTTCTAGAAAGCCCTTGTTGAACCAGGAAATAAAAAGGTGACGCAGGTCAGAGTCAATTCCCCGAAAGTCCGGGTTGTTGCGCAACATAGGTAGCAGATGTCCGCGCATCGAGACCAGGGTGCGCGTACCATTGGGAGCCATATTAATGCGTCTGAACAGCTTTTGCCGGGGTGCTTCAACCGCCCTGGTCAAGCTCCACAGTTCCTCCAGCTCGGGCCTTTCACTGTACCGTCTGGCCGCCTCCAAGATGGCTTCTGTCTCAACATTGAACTCAACGACCAGACTTGCAAAGAAAGCAGATCGCTCGCCTTCCGGCATCGCGTTGTAGCCAGCGATGATTTCTCCTGCGAGCGCGAGTCCGGAAGCTTCCCCGCGATGATCGATAAGATCTCGACACAGATTGACCAGCGCTAATGCACTGTTCGCGCTGGGCGCTGCACCCCGCCGACGTCGCGCCAGCAGCTCCCTGCCTACATCCATGACGGAACCCAGCGTGCGCCCGAGAGTCGTCATTGCACCCTCAGATGGCTTATTGACCATGTCGGGTGTAGGTGATTGGTCCTGCACAGAAACCTCCCGTTTTAGAATCGGCTACCCGGCAAACAACACGACTTGGCAATTCATAGGCCTAGAACATCCGCAAGAATCGCCGCTGTCGACCTTGAAAGCAAGCCTCGTTTGTGACCCGTCGCGCAGAACCCAACGTTTTAGCAGATCACCGCAAACGAGGTGTGCGCGCCTATACGCCGAGTCGATCAGAGAAGCGGGCCTTCAGCCTCTTGACTATAGGCTTGCGACTGACGTCAGACGGGCGCTTTGTAGGGCCAACAGGCATCCACCGGTGTTTTACTGGTGGCCAAGATTGCGGGTATCCGCCAACCATCATATTCAGCCGGAAGCAGGTTGAAGAGTTTGTTGCAACAGGGATGAGGCCTTCGCATACGTAGGTCGTTCAGTCTGCATCGCAAGTCGCTAAGAGACCGTTTAGCCAGACCCAGTCAGCTGAACAGCAGCATCGAATCTGGGGGCCTGAAACCATCGATACAGCAGTATTTTTTTGGATTTTATAGCCACAGACGACGCAAATGCCGTCACTATTCCGCCAAAATTTCGGTCACTCACGCTGAACCAATTGGCTAACATACGGACCAATAGGCATCGATAAACGTCGGAGTAGCTTGATTATGAAAAAAGGGATGATTTTAGGTCGACAGCTAGGCGTGGTCAGCATAGCAATTGCGTTACTTGCTGTGAGCGCGTGTGCTACGGGCCAACGCACGGGTGACAGTACTCGCGTTAACGTCGGTATTGTAGAAAACAAACAGCGCGTTAATTTGCAGTCTGATGCCGGTCGTAACGCCCTGATTGGTGGCGCTCTAGGCTGGGCATTGGCGCGCAATCAATCCAGCGGCACGCAAGCCGCTGCCGCCATGGGTGGCGCCATGGTCGGTGCCGGTGCTACCAGCGCTGCTGAGGGTGTTAACCAGGGTATTCAATATACTGTTCGCACCAGCAATGGCAGCGCGATTCGGGTCATCACGGATCAATCGGAGATTCTGGTGGGAGATTGCGTGGTAGTTGAAGAGACCGGCAATCACGCCAATATCCGGCGTCAGAGCCCGGCACTGTGTAAACCTGCTTCACCACAAGTTGTCGCCGAGGTACAGGATGAGTTGCAAGAAGAGGCCAGCGAATGCGATGCCGCCAAGGAGCGACTATTCGAGGCCAAGACACCCGACGAAGTGGAGGTCGCCAGGCAGGTGATGGAGATTCTCTGCAACGGTTGAGACGCTATAGGGCCAGGCTTGAATCGTACGACGCCGTCGACCAAGCCTGGACTTACAGTACCCGCGTGCATGACTGACGTAGCATCTCTATTTCATGCTCGAGCGTCTGCTGCAGTATAAAGGCAAACGCTCGGTATCAAGCCGGCGGCATGCGCACGACGCATAATGCAAGTATTGAGAACCGCGCATTTCAAGGCTGTGCTGGTAGCTGCCGACAGTAACTTCCTGGCTGTTGGCACGACACGGGCGCATCTATATCGAAGCCTCTGGAAGCAAACCCGAATCACGATCACCGACGCTGCAAGGCTACACCGAGCGCGAGCTTGAAGTATCCAACGAGTATGTACTGCAGCGCTGCGTCTGGCCAATACTGTGTAGATTCAGAAGCGCTTGTTGCCGCGTGCAAACCACTATCCAAGATTGCTTGACCAAGGTAAGGTTGAGGGACTGTTTTGACTAGAAATCCGAGTACAGTGGAACACACAATGAGCAATCTACGAATCGACAGCGATCGGCTCTGGGGTAGCTTAATGTCGATGGCCGAGATCGGTGCGACTGCAAAAGGCGGCTGTAATCGCCAAGCCTTAACCGATGAAGACAGGCAAGGTAGAGAGTTGTTCGTTCAATGGTCACGTGCTGCGAACTGTAGTGTCGATGTTGATGAAGTCGGCAATATTTTTGTCCGCAGGCCCGGAGGCGATAACTCACTACCTCCCGTGATGGCGGGAAGCCATCTAGACACTCAGCCCACCGGTGGCAAATTCGACGGCGTCTATGGCGTACTTGCTGGATTAGAAATCATCCGCACACTCAACGACAAGAACATTCAAACCAATGCACCACTGGAAGTGGTGGCCTGGACCAATGAGGAAGGCGCTCGCTTTTCCCCTGCGCTTTTGGGTTCTGGGGTGTGGAGCGGTGTTTTCGACAGAGACACGGTTTATGCAATTGAAGACAAGCAAGGACGTCGTTTTGTTGATGAACTTGAACGCATTGGCTTTAGGGGTAAGACGCCTGCCAAGCACACACCCACCAAGGCCGCGTTCGAGGTACATATTGAACAGGGGCCAATACTAGAGGCAGAAAAGAAGCAGATTGGTGTCCTCACCGGGATACAGGGCTGCCGCTGGTATGACCTCGTCATCGAAGGAGAACCCTGCCACGCTGGCCCAACACCCATGAGTTCACGCAAAGATCCATTTCTGGCAGCCTTGCCCATTATGCAAGCTTGCTACGCCATGGCTACACAACATTCGCCCTGGGGAAGAGCCACGTTTGGCGATATACGCGCGGAGCCAGGCTCTCGCAATACCGTCCCCGAACGCATCGTGGTGGCGGTTGATCTGCGACATCCAGACCTGGAGATCTTTGAACAAATGGATAAAGATTTCCGAGAAGTTGTGGCGAGCGAGTGCAGTAAATACGGCTTAGATTATCGCGTTGAAGAAATATGGCATATGCCCGTGACAAGCTTTGACCCCGACTGTGTCGACGCTGTGCGAAATGCAACGGCCCAGCTTGGCTATACCAACAAAGAAATGGTCAGTGGCGCCGGTCACGATTCGCTATACGTCGCCACCGTAGCACCGACCAGCATGATTTTTATTCCCTGCGAAAACGGCATCTCACACAACGAAGCAGAGAACGCTACGCAAGAGGACATTGCCGCTGGGTGCAACGTACTGCTGCATGCCATGTTGGATATGGCAGGCACAGCGAAGGCCGCTATTAAGCACGACGCATAGCGCTGCCTTGCTCAGAAGATCTTAAACCTTAAACACGACCGGCAAGCTATCGAAACCATAATTAAGTAATCCGCCTGTTTGACGCCTGGCCGGGGTCTCACCGGGCTCGACACTAGAGAAATGGTCCAGCAAGCCATTCAGAAGCTTATCGGCCTCCATGCGAGCAATGCGAGCTCCCATGCAGGAATGGATGCCGTGGCCAAAGGTCATATGAGAGGTGATATTTGGCCGATTCAAAATAAACTCATCGGGCTGTTCGAAAACGGCGGGATCGCGATTGGCTGCAGCGTAAAACAAGGCAACCCAATCACCTTCTCGCACCAGTGTTTCGCCTACCAGGCAATCTTCTTTGGCCACCCGAAACAAGCGCTGGGGAGGTCCGTCACGGCGCAGACTTTCCTCAATAAAGGGTCTGACCAGGCTGCGATCATTACGCAGCCGCTGGTAAAGCTCGGGAATCTCTAAAAAAGTGGCGACCAGGTTTCCAAGAAAATAGACGGTGGTTTCCGCGCCCGCCACGACGAGCGTGATACAAAAGCGCTTTACCTCCTCCGGCGTAAGCTTTTCACCCTCAAAGTCTGCCTGGATGAACGCACTCATCAAATCATCAGCCACGATCTCGCCCCGAGCTATCGCGGCCATGCGTTCGTCAACCAGGGCGGAGTAATAGGCCGCCAGCTCGAGGTTACTTTGCTGCCGCTCTTGCATGGTGAAATCCGAGGTCACCATAAATGCACTACTCCAGTTCCTTAGCTGTGGCCAGTCTTTCTCTGGCGTGCCAATTAAGCGGGTAATGAAACGAGCGGGTAACTCGACAGCGTAGGTGTCCATAAATTCCATCGCTCCACCGCCAATGGAACTAATCATGTCGCTGACGGTTTTTTCAGCCCAAGGGGCGACGTCCTCCTCCACACGTTTAGGCAGAAACGCTTTTTGGGCCAGGCCTCTGAGGAAGCGGTGTCTGGGTCTGTCGTGATTGACCAGCATGAGCGTTGGTGCGGAGGACTCCTCCTGCATCTGATCTCGCGACGAGAAGACGTCATGGTTGCGCACAATTTCTCGGATCTGCTCATGGCGCAGAAACACCCAGGCAGGATAAGGCTCGTCTTGACCGGGAATGGTGCCCGGGGGAAAGTCCAATAATCCAAATTGTGGAGGCAAGTCTCGCAGCGCTTTGTAATAAGGATAGGGATTAGCAATCACGTCCGGCTGCGTCAGCCGTGGTGCGCTGAAGTCCTGTGGTACATCAATTGTCTGCCGTAAATTAGTCATCGAACCGTGCTCCCAGCGGCGCCAATGGTGCTGATTATTGTTACGTCTAGCGAAAACTATCCTCAAGACACTATTTTGTCAAGACAGTATTTATCGATCCGGTTATATGGAAACAGTTGCCATTGGTTTACCATGTCAGCAATTGAGTGACATGCCGAGAAATGTCTTATGAGCACAGTAAAACCAGCGATGAAAAAAGCGCTTCGCAAAACCTCTCCTCACGATTTTCTCCAGCTGTTCTATCCCTTCCACTATCAGGTGGGCTCTACCATCGAATCTGCTTTGCGTGGCAGCGACTTAAGCCAGCATCAGACTGTTATTCTCTGGATCATACATTCAGAAGGTGACGGCGGACGTCTGATGCGGCGCAAAGACATTGAGCAACGGATCAGCTCCTGGTTCGACGTCACCAGTTCGGCCATCTCTAAAGCGCTACGCAGTCTCGCCAGAGCGGATAAGCCCTTTCTGGAGATCTCGGAAGATCCGAATTCCGGTCGCGAGAAACTGGTTACGCTCACCAGAGCGGGCCAGAAAGAAATTGAGAGTATGATCAGGCGCACCGAGGCGTTTATCGGTCGTATTGTCGATGAGTTAAGCATTGAAGAGATTCGCGCCGGGCTGGTTTTTATGGCGCGTGTTAGTGAGGTCGTGCCCGCACTCAAAGACGCTGACCGCTAGCTTCCATTTCTGCTCTTGACAGCTTTTTATTTCTATAAGAATATATTTCCTGAGGACATCTTTTCAACTCTCAATAAGAAATGGAGCGACTGACGATGTCTAAAGAACCGGTAGAAGTCACCCAAGAGCTCTTTGTACGATTCGGCAATGCCGACGTACCCGGCATTATCGAGTTATTGAATGATAATGTGCATATCCAGTTTTACGGCCCACCCGTCATACCCTATGCAAATGAGTACCACGGTATTGATGAAGCCAGACGATTTTTTGAAACTGTCCTATCGTCAGTCGATATTCATCAATTTGAGCCCGAGCAATTTTTGAGTGACGGCAATATGGTGACGGTCACCGGTCATCTACACCTCACGGCTCGCAAAACCGGTCGAGACTTTGAGTCCGATTTTGCACATGTCATCACAGTTGACAACGGCAAGTGGACACGCTTTCGCGATTTTATGGACACAGCCGCTGCAGCGGCTGCGTTTTCCTGAAGCGCGCCTCAACCCGCTTGATCAACCCACTTCGCCGGCTTTCATCGCTACATCGTGAGGCAAATCTTGCCAAAGTGTTGTTGCGATTCCTGATGCCTAAACGCTGCTGAAATATCCTCCAGTGGAAAGCTGGAATCAATTACCGGTCGAAAATCAGCCGCTTCGAGTGCGCGGATCATGGCCCGCTGATGATCGTGGGAGCCAACGGTAAGACCTGAAATACTTATGTTTTTCCACATGGCTTCAGCAGTCGGCACTTCACCTCCCCAGCCGGTCAACACCCCGATTAGCGAGATGTTCCCACCCACCGCCGTTGCCGCAATCGACTGGGGCAGCGTACCAGGACCTCCTATTTCAACAACTTCGTCAACGCCTCTACCGCCCGTTAACTCCACGACCTTTGCGCCCCACTGTGGTGTTTCCTTGTAGTTAATCAGGTGATCGGCGCCCAGTTCGCCCAGTTTTGCCAACTTCTCTTCAGAGGATGAAGTAGCGATGACCGTCGCACCTGCTGCCTTTGCCATTTGCAACGCAAATACCGAAACCCCGCCACTACCCTGCGTCAGGACTGTTGCGCCAGGGCGTATATCATTGACCACGAATAGTGCTCGCCACGCGGTGAGTGCCGCGCAAGGCAAAGTCGCTGCCTCTTCAAAACTGTAATCCTTTGGCATGGATGTAAACGCTGCGGTGGGCATACAGACATACTCGGCAGCGAATCCATCGATATGATCGCCTGGCACACCCAGCGTTCTTTGCGCGGTGACAGGGCCGCCGGACCAGTTTGGGAAGAAGGTCGACATCACGCGGTCTCCGACCGCAAACTCGGTCACGCCCTCGCCAACGGCAATCACTTCACCCGCACCGTCAGACATTGGAATTCGCCCATCATCCACCGGAATCATGCCAGCGACGACAGCGTAATCATGAAAGTTTAGCGAACTGGCATGGATACGCACGGCGATTTCGCCAAAGGCAGGCTCAGATTGATCAAGTTCAACTAGGCGAAAGGTGTCGAGCGTGGCGGGTTTTGCGACCTGTATCGCTTTCATACTTTATGTTCCTTTTGTATCGAAGTGTTGAAAGAATCGAACTGCGAGGATCAGGCAGTATTATTTTTTTTGCTGAATAAAGAGTTTAGACGCTATAGCGACGCCGCAGGGCTTTTTTGTCGGTCTTGCCTACATTGGTCTTGGGAATATCATCGCTAATCACAACCCGCTTCGGCGTTTTTACACCGCCCAGCTTCGCGCGGACACGATCGATAATGTCTTGCTCGCTCAGCTCGTATCCTTGCCTTAGCACAACTGTTGCCAATATGGCTTCTCCCCACTTGTCATCCGGGACACCAATCACAGCACACTCGAGCACTTCGGGTAAGGCTAGAATCGGCGTTTCCACTTCAGCACTGAAGACATTAAAGCCACCGGTAATGATCATATCCTTGAGGCGATCGACGATGTAAAGGAAATCGTGTTCATCAAGTAGGCCAACATCGCCGGTATGGTGCCAGCCATACTTGCGAATCTCCGCAGTCGCCCCTGGGTTTTTGTAATAGCCCGGCGTAACCAGGGGGCCGCGCATACAAATCTCGCCGCGTTCGCCGCGCGGCAACACATTTCCTTCCTCGTCCAGTATCGCCACGCGTGTGGCAGAGGTTACCTGACCGCAGCTGGTGATACGCTCCGGATGATCACCCGCGACCGCCGCCGCAAGCACTTCCGGCCCTAACCAGGAAATCATCATCGGTGCTTCAGCCTGTCCGTAACACTGGCACAGAACCGGTCCGAATTGCTCGACACCCTGTCTGAACTTGTCGGGCGAGACAGGAGCAGCGGCCAATAAGAGTTGCCTCATGCTCGACGTGTCATAGTCGCCCTTCGCTGCCTCATCAAGCAGAGCGTAGTAGGCAGTAGGTGGCAAAAACATGTGAGTCACTTTGTCACGCTCGATTGTCTCCAGCACAGACTTGGCATCAAACTGAGGCAACACCACGGTTTTGCCGCCCACGGCGGCGAAGATGCTGATGATCACGCCGGCAGCATGCGTGATGGGCGCAACCGCAAGGTGCACAACCTCATTTGGCCTGTTGCCGATATAGTGCTTTATCCCTAGCTCGATCATGGTACAGATAGACAGATTCGTCATTTCTACACCCTTGGAAGGCCCGGTTGTCCCTCCAGTAGGCCAGCGGGCGAAAATGGCATCGGGTGCGCTGTAGGGATCGGACCAGTCGGAGAGCCCAGAATCCACAGCAGCCTGGCAAAACTCCTGCAGCGCAATGTACGGCGTTGCTTGCGAGTCTATGCAGATTGCGGTGACAAGATCTGGCAGGAGTGGAACGACTTGCTCCACCGCTTCCAGCACAGAGGAGTGGAAGAATAGAAAACGTGTATTAACGTAGGCCATGTACTCGGCGTTGGAGCTTGGCGCATTGCGAACGTTGACTGGCACCCAGGCCCCGCCCGCGCGATAAATGCCCAGGATACACACGACGGCCTCGGGTTTATTGGGTGAAAACACAGCAATCGAATCCCCCAGCGACATACCGTCGCGATAAAGACTGCGGGCGATGGCAATGGTGTCCTGCTGCACTCTCGCGAATGTGTAACTCTGACCCTCACCCTCGACAAAGGTATTCTCAGGCGCTCTTTGCGCGCCTGCGTCGAAGTAATCTATTGGGCGCATCGTTATCCCTCGGTAAAAGTGGGTTGGCGGGAGCCCAGTCTAACGGCCGTTTGTTATCGATCAATACCCGCGTTTTCGTGTCGACTCACTCGACAGACCCCAACGCAGTCCAAGCCTGGCGCTAATCCAATCCCGAGACAAGCTATGGCATACTGCAGGCCTAAGGAAACGCGGTTATAACACCATGTTTGATATCGGCTTTGCAGAGCTGCTCCTAATCGGCATCGTTGGATTGCTGGTGATAGGACCTGAGCGTTTACCGGGTGCCGTTCGCACCGCAGCGCAATGGTTGCGCCACTTCAAACGCAGCTTCAACTCAATCAAGCAGGAGATTCAACAGGAGCTCGAAATGGATGCCGTGAAGACCCAGCTCGATGAGGCTAATGAGGCATTTAAAAAACGGGCGGAAAGTTTCAAGCAAGATATTGAAGCCGACTATGAGGCCAAACTACCGGGACCAGAATACGATGTGCCCGAAGAGGTCGCAGACGAAGCTAACGCAGAATTAGATCGCGATACGGCCGAGAAAAAGAACGTCTCCTAAGTTGCGCAGACTTCTGCATTAACATCGCGACTGGCGGTCAGAAACAAATGCACTTGGATCATGCAGCCTTTGACAATAACGGCTTTTAGATTTGGGTCGGCAGCCAGACAGGCACCTATATACCTAAAAGATAGGACATGAGCTGACAGCCCACAGCAAATTAATGGTCCCAGAACCGAGGCAAACGGGGGCACGTGAGCCCAATCAAATTAGGCGCGAATCCTCGCATCCCATCTGCATAGACGTCGCATCAACTACCCAGGCGCCGGATCGCCGCCTGCGTCAGAAACCGATCGTAAACGCCGTCGACATTCACTTCGGTCCGATACCCACCGGAAACCTGTCTGACCTGCTCTAGTCGCGTCATGCGATTGGTTTGCACATCGTGCGCGTGAACGCGGGTCCAGGACCAGTAAGGATGTTTGCCATCCATCACCGTTTTGTCGCCGTCCTTATAAATCGAGAATGCGCCGTCGAAGGAACGGTAGATCTCACCGCGACGGTCATAGCTCACCATACTGAGTGGCAGTAGCGTTCTGACATCAAACCACACTCGCTTCTTACTCACCGGGGCACGCGGATAGCCCGTGGGCTCGGCCTCGACAACGATAGCCTCGGGGACGAGTTCCACTTCAGTATCCCAGAAGGTTTTTCCGTGCTCGCCACCGTGGACACCGTGCTCCCAATTGGGATCACTGGAGTTCCAGCTATCGGCGACCGCAGCCAGGGTAGGACCACGATGCACAGTACGGTAGTTACCCCAGGTAAGGAAGGGGTCACCCGCGGCCCATGCATCGGACAGATAGAGTGTAGAACCAGGAATCAGCGGTTCGAAACGCTGATTGGTTGGAAATCGACGGACCCGCTTGAACGCGGGTATATAACCGAATAAGTCAGGGTAGCGCCGTTGATCATAGTGCCAGATATTGAGGTATGAGGTGCCGCGAATATCGGCAGGCGTTAAAAACAGCACCGTTTGATAGCGCAGCTTGTCTTCATGTCCCGGCCAGTAGGGCTTGGGTTCCAACACCAGTCGCGCAACAGGGCTCATCTCAATCCATAGAGATTGATAGCCGTAGGCCACCTTGCCGTTGGGGTCGAGATCATATTCCTTTATCGCATTGACAGAGACATCGTGGCGGCCCCAGCTTAGCGTCGCGCCCGCGAAAATCTCAACGGCCGATTTCGGGTCTGGAAAGGGGTTACCCCCTATCCAGGGCTTGCCCTCAAGGGTGACTACGTTGCCATTTTGATCGAATTTCGCCTGACCTTTGTTGCGCAGTGTTGCCTCTATGTATTCCCAGGGGCTTAGCTGCATGATGTCAGTCGTTGTTGGGCGCACTTTCAGCACCCTGCCCATTTGCGAGACTTGCGTGAACTGAATCGGGTCTAGTAAATCCTTTACCCACTCCACGTTACTTGCATCGATGGTGTCACCCGCAGAGATTTTGCCCCCGGTATAGGCTTCAAGAGACATCAGCTCATCAGGATACGCACCCTCAATACTGCCGCTGGCAGCAATGGTGGGCCATAATGGCGCTAACACGCCCGTGGCGAGTATGCCGCGTCCCATCTGTTCTAAAAAATGGCGCCGCGAATACTGAGAATCAAATCGTCTGATATGCATGGCTATTGCTCCTTAGGCATGCCACATTCCATGCCTGCTTTTAAGACAGCAAGACTTTCCTGCTGTTCCGCCTCCAGCAGATGATTGTATACGTCGATCGTATTGCCCAATACACAGGCTCGGGGTTCGATGGGTTGGGCCGATGCAAGCAGTTGCAGTCGGTGCAAAGACACGTCCAACCAGCGCGGCGATCCCTCTGGCTCTGCACCGGCGATATGTGCCAGGGCACGCTCAGCGGTAAAGGTATCACCCATCAGTTCAGCCTGTGCTGACAGCTGTTGCCAGGCATCGCCAGACTGTGGAAACGACTCCAGCATAGCCTGGACCGACTCCAGGGCATCTGCCTGTTGCCCGATGGTCCTCAGGGACTCTATGTTCATGACCCAAACCTGACGCTGTAGCTGAGGTTTATCTTGAAGTGAGGGCAGCCAACGGCCACTCAGTGCGGCCAGCTCCCGTTCTCGAGATCGCGCACTCATTTCCCGCAACAAGACATACAGCTCATGATCAAACTCTGTGGCGCCAACCTGTGCATTTCTTGCGACAAAGGCCTCAAGTTCATCCTGGCTTTGCAGTCGATCAATAAGCCGAAGCTGCGACCAAATCAGCACTCTGCGTTGAGTCGGGTCCAGACCTGGATCCTTTGCCAACTGCGCGAGCAACTCAAGCAATTCATCGGGTTCTTCCACTAGTACACTCTGCATTTGCGCCGTTAACACCTGCATCCCCAAGGATTCCCGCTCTTCCTTGGGCAGTTCTTCGAGCAATTCCAGAGAGGCCCGCGCAGCGGCCATTAACTCTCCTCGGTCATTACCACCTGCAGCGGCCTGAAAGCGGGATACTGCCAATTCTAGCTCCACCGCCAACACATTAGCCTGCAGCCGCTTATCGCCTGCTGCCATGCTGAGATGTTTAGCCTGCTCCACGCTGTTCTCGCCGACTCTAGCCAGAGCGAGATGCGCGCTGGCGATATCCGGATCGGTACCACCGTTAGCGATAAAGTCTCGCGCTGCAGAGGCAAGCAGCTTTGCGCGCATAGAAGACGGATCCTCCTGATACAGTGCCTCAGCAATGATAAACTGGAGTTTGATCACTGGCGCATGCAAATCCGCGGGTAATTGATTCGCCGACAGTAAGCGCCGAACGACATCCATGGCATCACGGTAGAGACCGATCTGATAAAGCGATACCGCGAAGTGATAGCTGAATACCGAAAGATCCAATTGCAGGTCGATGCCGTTTGAGGCCAAAAACTGGCGAAACTTGAGCACCGTGGTCTCATACTGTTGATAGGCATAGCCAAATTCCGCTTCGACCAATAGCTGCACATCGCCTAACTCATAACCGACTATTTCATCCCGGTAAGACAGGATACGTGCAAACAGCCTATCGTCGAGATAACCCGCTGCAATAAGCTGGCGCAAGTTGTCTGCCGCCTGATAGCCCCCCGTATTTTCATCTCGCCTTTTCTGCAGCAGCGCAAAGGCCTGCTCTTCCAGCAAACGCGCGGTCGCTGGTGTTAGCGGCTCATTGTCCACCAGCTCGATAACCCCGTCGATATCCACCTGCATTTCCAACACGCCCAATTCGGTATCCACAATCTCATGTAAAGGGTTGTCGGGGTCCGGCGCGAGTGCGGTTTTCAGCAGAGTAAGACGCTGCTGCATCGTGTCCAGGTCATCCTGTAGCTGCGCAACATAGGCCAAACCCAGCCAACTTCCATAAACCAGGCCCGGGTAAAGAACTCTGAGAGAAGACGCTTGAAAACCGCGCTCGGCGCGAGACAGTGCCGTCACGCGCGTCTCTTTGTCGGGGCCCCGCTGTGCCAGCGAAAGGTCCAGCCAGGACTGCCAATAGCGCAGTGATGCCAAAGCGCGATTGAGTTCATACCACAGCTCAGAGCGATACAGGCTTTCCAATGCCGCTTCATTCTCGTTGGTGGCGCGTTCCACCTCCCGAATAGCGGCGCGACAATTATTATGTAGGGTTTCACCCAGTTCACGCCCGGCGATTAGCCGCTTCACATTCACATCCGCGTCGCGCTGCTGCACAACCCAATCGCCAAATCGCTGCGCCAGCGCCTGACACTGTTCTACTCCGAAGGGTGTGCGTGAGACGGAAGCGTCCAGTTGATCATAGTCAATTGATGCCTTGGCAGGGACCACCATTTCCACAGCAAGGACGCTGCTACACCCAAGCAGCACCAGCCTGTTTCGAAACCGCTTGGTGTTAGACATCATCTAGCACCATCACAGTGCCTCCATCAACAGCGTCATCTCAGCCGAGAACTGGCCGCCCATGACTAAAAACAGGAGCTGTCGTGCTACGACAATATCCCCATCCATGGTCGCTGCTCGGCCATTCCCAGCCTCGGCAATTTCCTGAAACTGCAGCATGGGGCTGTTCCGGTACAGCGCTCGATTGACCGTTCTGCCCAGGGAGGCTTCGATTAAGGCCGGGTTAGACTCGTGACTGACGTCCAGGGTCGAGACCTGGCCACCCTGCAATACCAGATCTCGTGTCAGCGCCAGCAGGCGTCCAAAACCGTCATCGTTAGGCGGTGCATCGCCGATCACGACAACCACGCGTTTAGCACCGGGGCGCCAATTCGCCTGCGCAGCGACCTCCATGCCCGCAGTAATGGCTTCCTGCCAGGTACCACCGCCGGATGCCTCCAACGCAGACAGGAACCGCGATAGCTTCACTAGTGAGAATGTCAGCGGTTGTGACCGCGTCAAAAATTCCGGGTCGTCGTGGTCACGATAAGCAACCACCCCAAATCGCGCGATCGGTACCAGCGAGCGCACAGAGTCAACAATGTCACCGATGCGCAGGCGAACTTCCTCAATCGCCCAGTCCATGGAACCGGTGGCATCCACCACAAACATCACATCCAGCCCCGTCTCTCTCAGCCCTTCGACATAGGCTGCAAAGCGATTGCTGGACTGACTCAAGCCGGTGCCAATTCCGCGACCAAATCCAGCCGTACCCAGACCTTCAGTAAAGGCCAGGGTATCCATCGAAGGTGGTGCCAGCAGAGACTGTGCGGTGCCACCAGCGGCGGCGACCATCGCAAGGTCTACTGCTGGCGGCGGAGGTACGTCGCTGGTTGTTGCGACCAGTACTGCAGGAGGTTCGAATTCCAGGGGCTCTTCAAACACCAGTGTTTCTTTTTCAGGCTCTTGTGGAGGGGGCTCAGCCAGCGTCAGTTCCACGCTGTTTTCCTCCTCTATTTCGCCCCCCGCCGTGATTTCACGCCCCGCTTGCCAGGAGATGAGCAAGTGCACGGCGAGCGAGATCAAAATAAGAGCAAGCCATAGGGCTACAGACTGTTTGCCGACTAAAAGATTCATCGCCGCAAGATCATCTATTCAGGTGTCGTCGCTAATCGTAACCAAGGCAATCTTCTTAACCCCGTAATCCCGCATAGCATCCATCAGCGGTAGCAGCATGGCGCTGGTGGCACCGCCATCGACGCGTAGCAGCACTCGTGAAGGCAGGCTATTTCCCGGTGTTGCTAGCCAGGCAAACACATCATCCAGATTCATCTCCTGCTCACCTAAAATAATGGCGCCGTCTCTGGCAAGGATCCATTCCGCGGGCGCCGCAACCGCCACGCCAGCGCTGGTGGAACGAGGTGGAACCACGTCTTCGCGAACCAGTTCTGAAATGTTTCCCACTATTAAGAAGAACATCAGCAGTAGAAAGATAATGTTAATCATAGGGATGATTTTCTCATCAATACGATTAGTCTCGCTTTTGGTGGCCTGCAGCTTGATCACTTTCACTGATTCTCCAATGCCAAGATCTGGAGTTGGGTCAGGCCCCGCCCCTGCAGAATATCGACAACACGTACCAACTCCTGCAGTGGGAGTTCATCTTGCGCGCGCACAAAAACTGGGGTGCTTTTTGCATAGCCGTTATCAGCCAGAAAGTCGTCAAGCGTTTCAGTCTGCAGAGAGCGACCCTCGAGCCAGATTCGACCATCTGAGTACACTTCCAGTTCCAGCACCTCGACGGGCGATCGACCCGGCTCTTCTTGCTCTGGTGAGTTAAACACCAACTCGCCAAAACGCAAAAAGTTGCTCTCCAGAATAAAGAACAGCAGCAGAATAAAGACGATATCGATAAGCGGTGTCAGGCTGATTCGCCTGATGCCGTTGCGTTGGGGAGGGGCAAGACGCATACCAGCTACTTTTTAGGCATCACCACCCTGGCTGCCACGGTATAGATCCGCAGTAAACAGGCGAGTAAGCATATCTTCGGTGCGCGAACGCACGGTGTCGACTCTGCCCTGGAAGCCCGAGTGCAGGACAGCGAATGGAATGGCGACACACAGCCCGACAGCGGTGGTCAGCAGCGCTTCCCAAATTCCACCTGCGAGTGCGCCAGAGTCAGCAGTAGCACCTTGCTCAGCGAGCCCGTGGAACACATCTATGATACCAAGCACAGTACCCAGCAAACCCAAGAGCGGCGCCAGATAAGCCACCTGTTCCAGAACCCCAAGCAGAGAACTGAGGCGTTCAAGCACCCGCTGCGCCTTGCGCGTCAGCTCCGCCTCAATAGCAGCGCGGTCAATCTTCGCATCGGCAATCCAGGTCATACCCTCGCCTACCATCCCAGACAAGGGCGACTTGTTCGCCTGTACTATGGCTGGCGCATTACCATCACCCTGGCACCACTGGGTGATAGCGTCGTCCAGTTTGTCTAGCGAGCGTTTTGAGTAGGGGCTTAACTGCAGGAACTTAAAGAGAGATACAGCCAGCGCAACAACGGACATAAAAAGGAGGACCAGCACAACTGGTCCTCCCAATGTTAGCAGCGCCAGCCACTCTCCCTGTTGCGGCAACTGCTCCACCATCCGCGACTAGAACTGATACGTCAGACGCAGCGCTACCTCGTTAGCGTAGCTGAAGGTGCTGAGTGTGTTCTCGTTATCGCCATTGTCGCCGCCGATAAAGTTGGCAAACAATTCAGCGGTCCATGCGGTGTCAGGCTTCCAGCGCACGCCGGGCTGGATTAGGTAGCCACCTTTAGGATCCCACAAGATCGCAAAGTCGGTACGCCAGGCCAGTGTCGGTGAAGGTTGCTGGAAGGCGAAGGAGAT
>JBCDFM010000040.1:0-22290 GCA_039178015.1 Pseudomonadota bacterium | reverse complement strand
GAGGCAGAACCACGTAGCGATCAGGTAACCATAGCGCCATTTCGCCGGGACCTAGCCGTGCCGTAAATTCATAGCCATTGCAGTCATAAACCAGAGTCTCCGCTAGAGGGAGTTTATGCGCCCCGTGTTCTTGACCAGGTGACGCAGTATCAGCGGCGCTGCCTGCACACCCAGCGAATACGGCTGGGAAGAACAGCAACAGTGCATATCGCAACCAACGTACTCCCAATGACCTAGTAAGGTTTGCGATCGTATTCATCTGGCACAGCCGTTTGTGTAGCGTCGTTGATCTCTCGCTACCCTCAAGTTATGGGTAGTCACCACGGCGAGGCCAATCCAGACGAGTGTGAAGGCTAGCATTTGGACTAGATCAAAAGGCTCACCTAAGACGAAAAGCGCGACCAGCAATTGCACACTCGGCCCAATGTAAAACACCAGGCCAAGGGTGGTTAGTGGCAGCAGACGACTGGCTGCGACATATGCAATCAACGGCAGCGCGGTCATCAAACCACTGCCCAGTAAAAACAGGTCCACCTTCAATCCGAAATCACCCAGGCCGCCTCCCCCGCTAAGCAGTAACCAGCCCAGCGCAAAGGGAGCAAGCAACGACATTTCTATCAACAATCCTTCCGATGATTCCACCTGGACGCCTTTGCGAATAGCACCGTACAAAGCGAACGTCAGAGCCAGCGATAAAGCAACAAGGGGCAGCCCTGGATGGAATATAAACTGCAACACCATGGCCAGCGCGGCAAGAGTCACGCCAATTGTCTGAGCGCGATCAATTGACTCTCTAAATACGGTTATCCCAATGACGACATTGATCAATGGCAGCAAGAAATAACCGAGACTGGCCTCTGCGGCCTGGCCATGGGTTACCGCCCACATAAAAATGCCCCAGTTGAACGCACTGAGCGAAGCAGAAGCTGCCATGATCACGAGCGTGCGGGGCTGGCGAAACCAGGATAGCGCCCGGCGCAGACGCCCCCCTCCCATCAACCATAGGAATAAAAGGATCACCGGCACAGACCAGACTACTCGGTGTGCCACCAGGTCGTATGCGGATACGGGTTCCGTTTCGATCCAGTAGAGCGCGGCCACTCCCCAGACAACATTGGCAACAATCGCGTAAAGCGTGCCACGTGAGAAGCTAGCCTCTGACACTGATGACTCCGTAGACGTCCATGTTGGGCAATGGTTGAGTGCTCTTAACAGTAGCATGGTCCCGAGACGACGCTGAGTGGAGCGGAAAGGGCTCCACAATAGTTGGTAATCTGCGGGCTTAATTCTTAACCCAGTGCAGCGACGAAACACTAGCCCATGGGGTACAAAATGTCCCTCGAGACTTTATCGATTTCGACGAGCAGCGCTTGATCAAGATTTACGTCCGCCGCGGCAAGTATCTCGGGCATCTGCTCGGCTCGGCTGGCACCAATGATGGTTGACGCCACAAAATCATGCTGCTTAGACCATGCCGTTGCCATAGTTACCAGTGGCATGCCTGCGTCGGCTGCAAGTGCCTGGAATCGTTTCGTCGACTCCAAAGATCGCTCGTTAACGAACCTGGCCGCCATTTTTTGCTGACGCTCGCCGGCCTGAAAATAGCTCGAGAAACGTGCACCTTCCGGTCGCGCACCATCACTGTATTTGCCTGACAATACGCCACCAGCTAAAGGTGAGTACGGTATAAGGCTCACCGTCTCTTGCCGACATGCCTCGGCCAGCTCATCCTCGAATCGCCGATTATTTAAGCTGAAATTATTCTGAATTGTCTCGAACCGTGCGAAGCCGCACTGCTCGGCTAAACACAGGCTTTTTGTCAGACCCCAGGTAGTCTCATTACTGCATCCTAAGATGCGCACTTTTCCGGAGCGCACCACTTCGTCCAGTGCCTCCAGCGTCTCCTCCACAGGAAAATCCGGATCCGGCCAATGCGTTTGATACAGATCGATGTAGTCCGTTTGTAGCCGCTTCAGACTACCCTCGACTGCACGCATAATATGATGCCGATCCAGCCCGGTTTTAGAACCGCGAAAAGGTGCTTTGAACCAGCCGTGGCTTGGCCCCGCGACCTTACTGGCAAGGATAATCGATTCTCGATTCTTTGTTTTCAGCCAGCGCCCGATTATCGATTCCGTTTCACCAGCGTACTTGGCATCGGGTGGCACAGGATACATTTCTGCAGTATCGAAAAAATCGATGCCTGCTTCATAAGCCATGTCCATGATACGAAAGGATTCGGCCTCATCAGTTTGGCTGCCAAAGGTCATGGTTCCCATACAAATGTCGGACACCACTATCGATGATTTACCCAGTCGGTTTTTCTGCATGCCAGCTCCATAGGGGTTGAGCTGTTATCAACCCGCTTATCCGTGCCTCATACCATCCAGAGTCGTGAGCCTAAACATCTCAACGCACTGGTTCTTTATCCCCCAAATCCAGTTGTTCGCCTGCGCCTAAGGCGTACAGATGCGCGGCGGACGAGCGTCATGATACCGTCGTCAGATCTTCTTTGCTCGTGCCAGTGATCAAAAGCCCATGCTAGTTGGATGCGAAAGTCTACGCTCTCACCATTCAAGCGTATTCTAGGTGTTGGGTTTGATGTTTGTTATTTTTGGGACGGCATTCTTGCACCCACATGTTATCCTCCTTTTTCAATTCTGCAGTGGCTAGATCAGTCAGGGAAACGACGTATTTTCTGGCCTGCCTTTAATGTTTTGAGGCATCTTTTCAATTGCCCGGACCCGCCAGATAAACTCGCTTATCGAGGATCTGCAACAGTGCTTATTTGTTTGGTCTCTCAATTCATCGCTCGCGTGCCAGAGGGCGATCTCCAGATCGGAGCGATTTAGACCATGTTCAAGTGGACGCTAGATCCTGTTGAACTGGGTCTCATACACCAACATCAGTGAGCTGAATGACAATAGCGACATTGATCAATCCAACATCGGCCCATAATCATGTGTTCGCATTGTTGCTTGGCCTTTGCATATTTTTGCACTCTATGCCCGGACATTCTGATGCCCCTGCCACGCCGTCGATATCGGAAAATACAGATCCAAGGCAAGAGTTCAACCACTATTCTCCGAGCTGGCTCAAGGCGGTGGGAAAACTCAGGGTGCCCGGCAGGATCTACAGAAGCGGCAGCCTGACCTATCAGTGGGAAGACTGCAGTGCCACATTGGTTGGCTCCAATAGCTCAGCGCGGGCAGATACCATCGTCACCGCCTGGCACTGCCTCGAAAATTATCGGGATTTGAGTCAACCGATTCTGTTTACATTGGCGGCGGGACAAAATCCTCCCATCCAGCGCGAAGCTTATCGACTCTTTGATGGCGGTGGCATGTACGCCGACTGGGCCATTCTACGGCTATTTGTGCCCGTACACTCTGACCATGCCACAGTATTACCTATTCATCCCACCACAGCGAAATCAGGCATCAGTATCGCCATGGCCGGTTACTCACGCCAGACAGCGCTCGGAGATTTTGGCAACAGACTCACTTTTGACCCTATGTGCTCAATCACACAAAGAAGCGATGACGTGGTCGAAAGTGACTGCCATGCGCAAAAGGGTGCATCCGGAGGCGCCGTAGTACAGCCTGGCGATAACGGCACATTCTGGTTTGTAGGAGTCATATCAGAAGGCGACGGCCAGGGGATCAGTCGCTTCGTGCCGGTGGACGTGTTCCGAGCCGCGCTGAAGCCCGTGCAGTAAGGTCCAAGCCTAAGGTTTGGTCCGCTGACGAGCAGGTGGAGGACCTCCTAGATGCTTTGCGCCTCGTGACTTAGCCAGTTCCATTTGTTTTTGGCGTTCGCGAAAGCGAGACAACTGCGATTCGGTCAACGAATCAAAGCACCGGGGACAAGACACACCTTGCTGGAAACGCGGCGACTGCTTGTCTTGCTCGGTGATGGGATGGCGACAGCCATAGCATTGATCGTATTGCCCTTTTGCAAGTTGGTGGTCTACCGCCACCCGATTATCAAAAACAAAACACTCTCCCTCCCAGGTACTGTCCTGCTCCGGCACCTCCTCTAGGTACTTTAGAATACCTCCCTGCAGGTGATAGACCTCGGTAAAACCTTCACGCAACATAAACGCGGAGGCCTTTTCACAGCGTATGCCTCCGGTACAAAACATGGCAACTTTCTTGTGAGTTTTCGGGTTCAGGTGCTCTCGGACATAATCTGGAAACTCCCTGAAATTCGTTGTCTGAGGATCAATCGCGCCACGAAAACTGCCTATGCTGTGCTCATAGTCGTTGCGCGTGTCGATGAGCAGCACATCCGGATCGCTAACCAGTGCATTCCAGTCTTTAGGCGCGACATAAGTCCCAACCAGTCGGTTTGGGTTAATGCCTGGCACACCCATGGTGACAATCTCTTTCTTTAGCTTGACTTTCATTCGGTGAAACGGAAGGTGGTCATCACGGCACTCTTTATGTTCCAGATCCGCCAGCCTCTGATCGGAGCGGAGGTAATCCAGAGTTGCATCAATGCCGCTGCGGCTACCTGCGATAGTCCCATTGACGCCTTCAGCGGCCAGCAAAATCGTCCCCTTTACTCCAGCTGAGGTGCACACATCCAGCAAGGGCACGCGCATTTCGCGGTAGTCCTCAAGGTCTACAAACTTGTATAGAGCCGCGACCACATAGTCCGACATAACTCAATTCCGATAGCTCGATATTTCTTCACAAAGAGGGTGCCGACGCTCGATGCCGCGACCGGGCAACCTACCCCAAAACGCTAAAGACGAGAGATCATCGCCGGGTCGTAACCTATCCAATTGCGTCTACAGCTCAGCCCTCAGCCGGCTCTACTGCCGCCCAAACAATCTGGCGAAGCGGGTGCGCTGCCCTGCCTTTCAAGCCACTCCTGATTGGTGTACGTGTGCAATGCAAGCGCGTGTACTGGCCCCGCCAGTTGACTGGCAAGTTCTTTGTATACCTGCTGATGTCGCGCAACCTTGCGCTGTCCTTCGAACAGGGTACTGACCAGAACCACTTTAAAATGCGTTTCTGAATTGATTGGCACGCTGTGTTGATGACTCTCATTCACCACTTCGAGATGTTCCGGATTGAATGCTTGCATCAACTGCTGCTCGATATCCCGCTGGACTCTCATTAGAAACCTCTCATGACTGAACCTAAACGGATACACTCTGATATCTAAACTATCGCTGATAGCCTCACCCTTTTTGATACTTTAAGCGAAGGCCTGATCTCAACTGTCGGTGCCCATTGGATGCACCTAACTCTAAAAGGGTCGCGAGTATACCTGAGCGCAAGCGTCTGTTCCAAATACATCAACGCGAGCCAGTCCAACCAAGATAGGTACTCGCCTATGGATCTGCCTTTGGACTTTAAATCGTCCGCTTGTATGCCGTCTCTGCTGTTTCAACAGACTCAGGAATACGCCATATCTGTTGAATCCCGGGTGAACTGCGCTGATATCAGATTATATTAGCTGTCTTGTTGCGGCGGCATTTCACCCAATCAATCCACAAACGTCAACCGATTGGTTTGAACCCCTTAGATAACTCGAGGCACGATCCCAGCTCAAAGCTTGGTCACAGGCGGTGTTACTGTACCAAATGCCACTGTCCACAAGACCGCAAATTGAATTTTTCGTATACTTGTTACTGCATTTGCCAGGGGCTGAGGCTATGGATGAGCGCTACAACGTCTATTTTTTGGGTCAACTGCAAGAGGGCCAACAGCCGCATACCGTGCGAGCAAATGTGGCCAAGCTTTTTAACGCAAATGAGCCTACCCTCACTAAATTGTTTAGCGGACACCCGCAACTTATTAAGCGGAACTGTGATAGGGCGACAGCCCTGAAGTATAAGCAGGCCATTGAAAAGGCCGGCGCCACACCCATCATTCAAACTGCCGACGCGTTACCCTCAGAGGCTGAGCAGGCACCGGTCGAGACCCGACGACCCGATACAGAGGCCAGACAGCCCACCGCAGCTGAAAAAATCGCCGCCCTGGCGGCAGCACCCGATCTGGGCGCAAAGACATCCAGCGCGGGGTCTCAGCCAGCATCGAGCCTCTCAGGCGAAACTCCACAGTCTGCTACCGACCCGCTGTTGGCACCTCCTGGGACTGACGTACTGCGACCGCAGGAGCGTAAAACGCCAGAGGTGAGCACCGTGAACACGCCTGCACTAGAAGTCGCTGCCAGCGGTGAACGGCTATCAGAAGCACCACCACCAGCCCCGCCACCACCAGATACCAGTCATCTCACCGAGGGTGAAGTAGGAGATATGATTCCCAATCTGCCGGCCACAGAGCCGCCTGTTGAACCCGATATCAGCAACATCGCCTTGAGCCCAGACGGCACCGATCTGAGCGATTGCGCCAGACCAGCGGCAGCGCCACTCGATCTCGATCTATCTGGGTTTGATCTTGCACCTGCTGGCAGTGATGTGGTGGAGGAACAGTACCGCTCCCGCCAGGATGTCGCCGCCCCTGACACCGATCACCTCAGCCTGAAGGAATAGGTTCATAAACACAGCGTCGCCGTCTCTGCTGCGCCGGCTCGCAGCGATGACCTATGATCTTTTTCTTGTTTTGCCGCTTATCATGTTAACGGTTGCGTTAGCACTGGGTGTGCACCAACTCCTGGGTCTGAGTCCAGACCCGGATGGCAGCGTACAGCTTGGGCCCAATGTCGTTCGATTGGTCGCGCTGCTCACTACGATGGGATTCTTCATTTGGTTTTGGCTGAAAAACGGTCAGACCTTGGGCATGCAGGCCTGGCGCATCAAGATAGTGCCTTTTCCCGGCGCCAAGTTAACGGTAACACGCTTAGCTTTGCGCTGTGTTGGCGCGACGATTTCCGCTGTTTTTCTTGGACTTGGATATCTGTGGTGTCTGCTAGATCGCAACAATCGCTACTGGCATGACTATCTTTCAAAAACCGAACTGCGGTTGTTACCGAAAAAAGAAAAGCGAAAACCCAATAAAACGCTGGCTACAAAAAAGGCCGATTCGAAGTCGAAGTCGAAGTCGAAGTCGAAGTCGAAGTCGAAGTCGAAGTCGAAGTCGAAGTCTCCAAGATTAACTGAAAATCCCGATACAAAAGCCGATACCGGTTCAGTTTAAAGTAGGATCCGCCTACACTAGCACGAACTAAAGAAAGGAACCTGTTATGTCAGCAATCAAGTTCAGCGCCAAAAAAATCGACGATCTGGCGAAAGTGACCACACAGTGCATTGTCGTACCGGTTGCGGCGGGAAAAACCCTGCCTCGGGGCGCTAAACAAGTAGACAAAGCGAGCGCCGGCGCTATATCGGCGACGTTGAAACTGGGTGACTTCACAGGCAAGTGCGGTCAGAGCTGTATGTTGCCGGGAGCGGGTGCTGCCAAACGGATTCTGCTACTTGGCATGGGAGATATCGCAAAGTTTGATCGCGCCGCTGCCAGGCAGCTCATACAAACACTTTCAACGGCGCTGGGGGCGAGCAGCGCCACGGACGCAGTGCTCGATGCTACCAGTCTCAAGGTGATTGATGGAACGACCCATTGGCTTATCAATCTCCTGGCAAAACAGTTGACGTACGCATCCTACCGATACACGGAGACGGTTTCCAAACCGAAACCGCCAATGGCTTTAAAGCGCGTTGTGGTTGCAGGCGATACGCGGTCTCTGAAAACAATGCAAAAAGCGCTTGGCCAAGGTGCAGCAATTGGCAGAGGGATAAACGAAACCCGCAGGTTGGCAGATCTGCCAGGAAATATATGTACTCCTAGCTATCTCGCCCAGCAAGCACGAAAGCTGGCGCGAGCGCATGACGCTCTCAAGGCGACCGTCTTAGAGGAAAAGGCCATGCGCGATATGGGCATGGGCTCATTCTTGTCTGTCACGGCCGGCACTCGGCAACCTGCCAAACTGATCGTTCTCAACTATAAAGGTGCGAAAGCTGCCGATAAACCCTATGTGCTGGTCGGCAAGGGCATCACTTTTGACAGCGGGGGCATATCGCTTAAGCCCGGGGCCAAGATGGATGAGATGAAATACGATATGGGAGGCGCGTCCAGCGTGTTCGGCACCCTCAGTGCCGTAGCGGAAATGCGTCTGCCATTGAATGTTGTTGGTATTGTCGCTGCGGCAGAGAACATGCCCGCGGGCGATGCGACCAAGCCGGGTGATGTGGTCACTAGCATGTCGGGCAAAACCATAGAGATTCTCAATACCGACGCGGAAGGTCGCCTCGTTCTATGTGATGCACTCACCTACGCAGCACGCTTCAAGCCAGAAACTGTAATCGACATCGCCACACTGACGGGTGCTTGCGTGGTCGCGCTGGGCGCTCACGCCACCGGACTGTATTCCAACCAGGAGAAACTCGCGAAAGAACTACTGGACGCGGGCATTGAAAGCCACGACCGCGCCTGGCAAATGCCGTTGTGGGACGACTACCAAAAGCAGCTGAATTCTAATTTCGCCGACATGGCCAATATCGGTGGTGCTGGCGGGGGCAGCGTTACGGCAGCGTGCTTCTTGGCGCGGTTCGCCGAAGACTATCACTGGGCCCACATGGACATTGCTGGAGTTGCCTGGACAGGCGCGCCAAAAGGTGCGACCGGGCGTCCAGTTGGCCTGTTGACGCAGTATCTACTCGACCGCCTCAGTTGATATTGATTCATGTATACCCCGGTGCACCCATAGAACAATGACTCGAGTCGGTTTTTACGTCGTCCAAAGCGCAGAGGCACAAAGACAACTCAGCGTTGCAGTGAGGCTGGCGGACAAAGCGTTCCAGCGGGGACACAAGATCTTCATCAATGCTGTCGATGAGCATCAAGCTCGAGAATTGGGCGAATTGCTTTGGACCCATAGACCCAGCAGTTTCTTACCTCACTCTATGGCAGATGCCGAGCAGGCAGAAAGTATTGTCATCGGCTGGGGCCAGGAACCGGTAGATCATCACGACTTGCTGATCAACCTACAGCTGTCGGTGCCTGCATTTTTCAGCCGATTTCAGCGAGTCGCGGAAGTAGTCACGCAGGACAGTCAACACCTAGAGGCGCAGCGTCTTTCCTGGCGGTTTTATAGAGAGCGCGGCTATCAACTCGAAAAGCACGACATTTAGCGTATAATCCCGGCCCCTCCCCGGTGTGTCTTGCGAAGGATCATCTGACAGATGGAATCAACATTTCGCCCCGCTGATATAGAAACTCGTTGGTATGAGGAATGGGAAGCGCGCGGCTACTTTTCACCTCAGGGCGGCGCAGACCCCTATTGCATCATGATACCGCCACCCAATGTGACTGGTAGCCTGCACATGGGGCATGGCTTTCAGGAAGCCATCATGGATGCACTCGTCCGCTACCATCGCATGCGCGGCTTCAACACGCTTTGGCAGGTTGGAACTGACCATGCAGGAATCGCAACACAAATGGTGGTTGAACGCCAGCTGGAAGCGACTGGCAGCTCGCGCACAGAGCTCGGCCGAGACAGGTTTATCGAGAAAGTCTGGGAGTGGAAAGAACAATCCGGCGGCACCATCACTCGCCAGCTGCGTCGCCTGGGCTCTTCTTTGGACTGGTCGCGTGAACGCTTCACGATGGACCCCGGCCTCAGCCGGGCGGTGCAGGAAGTGTTTATTCGCCTGTATCAGGAAGGGCTTATTTATCGCGGAAAGCGTCTCGTTAACTGGGATCCTGCCCTGCACACAGCGATATCCGATCTGGAGGTGGTCGCGGAAGAAGAGCAGGGTCAACTGTGGCATTTCAACTATCCGATGGCAGGCGCCGAAGGGCATCTCACCGTCGCTACCACGCGACCGGAGACGATGCTGGGCGATACTGCGGTCGCGGTCCATCCAGAAGATGAGCGTTATGCGCACCTCATCGGTCGGCAGGTCGAGCTGCCTCTAACGGATCGACAGATTCCCGTTATCGCAGATGAATATGTTGACAGAGAGTTTGGTACAGGCATCGTGAAAATCACACCAGCGCATGATTTCAATGACTATGCCATGGGTCAGCGTCACGGTCTGGACATGATCAATATTTTCAACGATGACGCGGCAATCAGCGATCAAGCCCCGACCGCTTACCGTGGAATGGATCGCTTTGATGCGCGCAAACAAGTGGTTGAGGATATGACCCAGCTCGGCTTGTTGGCAAAAGTTGAAAATCATACGTTGCGGGTGCCGCGCGGCGATCGCTCCGGCGTGGTGATCGAACCTTACCTCACCGATCAGTGGTACGTTGACGCCAGGGAACTCGCCAAACCGGCAATAGCAGCAGTAGAAAATGGCGATATTAAGTTTGTACCAAAACAGTGGGAAAACACCTATTTCGCGTGGATGAGAGACATCCAAGACTGGTGCATCAGTCGTCAACTTTGGTGGGGTCATCGCATACCAGCTTGGTACGACAAGTCGGGCACGGTTTACGTTGGTCGCAGTGAAGCAGAGGTGCGACAGCTCAACGAATTGAATGATGACGTTCAGCTCAAACAGGATGAAGATGTGCTGGATACCTGGTTCTCGTCGGCTCTGTGGACGTTTTCTACACTTGGGTGGCCCGACGATACGCCAGAGCTGAGCACCTTTCATCCAAGCACAGTACTGGTTACCGGTTTCGATATTATTTTCTTTTGGGTTGCGCGCATGATTATGATGACGCTGCACTTTCGCGAAGAGGTACCCTTCCACACCGTCTATGTACACGGTCTGGTAAGAGATGGTGAAGGTCAAAAAATGTCGAAGTCAAAGGGCAATGTAATCGATCCTATTGATCTCATCGACGGTATTGATCTCGAGAGTCTGGTAGAGAAGCGCACTGCCGGTATGATGCAGCCCAAGCTGGCGGCAAAAATCGAAAAAGCCACTCGCAAGCAATACCCAGACGGACTTGCGGCCTACGGTACTGACGCTCTACGCTTTACCTACTATTCGCTCGCTTCCACTGGTCGCGATATCAAATTTGATATTGGCCGCATCGAAGGCTACCGCAATTTTGGCAACAAAATCTGGAATGCTGCTCGCTATGTGTTGCTGAATTGCGAGGGAGAAGACTGCGGCATCCACACTGATCAAAGTATTGAGCTGAGCCTTGCTGATCGCTGGATTAGAAGTCAGCTGCGCCAGTCTGCAATTGATATAGCAGATGCCTTTGACAATTATCGATTCGATAAAGGTTCGCAAGCCGTGTACGAATTCATTTGGAATGAGTATTGCGACTGGTATCTGGAATTATCAAAACCCGTGCTGAAGGACGAAAAGGCTAGCGCGTCGGCCAAGCGCGGTACCCGTCAAACCCTGGTGATCGTTCTGGAGGAACTGCTGCGACTGCTCCACCCATTTATGCCATTCATCACGGAAGAAATTTGGCAAACCATTGCACCGATCGCTGGTAAAAAAGGCGCTACCATCATGCTACAGCCTTACCCGGAACGGCATGATAAAGGCGTGGACAGCGCTGTAAACGCAGATATAGAATGGCTAAAAAGTGTCATAGTCGGTATTCGAACAATTCGCGGCGAGATGAATATCCCGCCGGGTAAAGCACTATCGGTGCTGTTGCGAAAAGGTAATGAGAGAGACCATCAACGACTAAAAGAAAATGCACCTTTTTTGGTAAAACTGGCTAAACTAAGTGACATAAGATGGCTGGAACCAGAAGAAGATAGCCCCTTTGCCGCAACCGCGCTGGTCGGGGATATGGAAATACTGGTGCCCATGGCGGGTTTAATCAACCCAGAGTCAGAGCTGAAGCGGCTTGCCAAGGAATGTGAAAAGCTGAACAAAGAGATAGCGCGCATCGAAGGAAAATTAAATAACTCATCCTTCGTTGACAAAGCTCCCGCTGAAGTGGTCGCCAAGGAGCGAGACAAGTTGAGCGCATCCAAATCCGCACTTGCGATACTGCAAGCGCAAGAACAGAACATAAAAATGATGTAGGAACCTCGGTAATACGGATTTAGAGTCTTCATCGTCCACGTTGGACGATAAAGCGCAATAAAAGCAATATGAGAGTCCGAGGAAAGTGGTATGACAGATCGCGTAAGCGGCACAGTAAAGTGGTTCAACAACGCCAAGGGATTTGGCTTCATTACTCGCCAGGAAAGTGACGACGATGTTTTCGTTCATTTCCGATCAATCCAAGGTGAAGGCTATCGCACCCTCAACGAGGGGCAAGCGGTTGAATTCAAATTGGTTGAAGGACCCAAAGGTTTACAGGCCGAAGATGTAATGAAGCTGTAGCCAACTCAGGGTTCTTCCCTGGCTCCGCCAGGGTAAGTAGGCTGTAGCCCACCCCTGGCGCCCCCTTCCGGGTGCGCCATAATCGCTCATAGAAATGAAGCTAATGGGCGCTCAGCAGCTATTTAAGTCTTGATGGCACCACCGGTGTTCGAATGGTGCTACACTCTTGCGGCTTGATGGTGCCGGCGCGACCCGACACAAGTAAGCACGCGGAAGAGGTATTCGATGTACCTGCTAATCAACGTAGTTGTCGGCGTTATCGTCGCGGGTTTGGCCACGGCGCTGACCCAGTGGCTTTCGCCCTATTCGCAGGAAACAGTGCCGCTCTTACTGGCCTACACTGGAGCGACCGTACTCACCGCCGTGCTCATATCACTGGTGCAGAGTTCGGGATTTAGCTCTAGCGGACGAGCGAGCGCGAACAAAGCAACGCGGTCGATTGCAACTGCGTCAAAGAAACCGGGCAACGCCGGCAAAGATCTACGTGAAGTCGGTAGCGTGAAGTGGTTTAACGTTTCCAAGGGATACGGCTTTATCACTAAAGACGATGGGCAGGAAATTTTTGTGCACTTCCGCTCGATCAAAGGTGGCGGTCGCCGCGGACTCAGAGATGGTCAAAGAGTCTCGTTTATCGTTGCGCATAGCGAAAAGGGGCCACAGGCGGAAGAGGTCGAACGGACCAGCTAGCAGCGCTTTTCAACAAGGAATTCAGATTGTCTAAACGCAAAGACAAAACCCAAAGACGGTTTCGTGGGACGATTATGCCTACGAGCTCTCACCCAGACATTCGGAAGGTCAAACGAAAAGGTAACTACCCTTCTATTCACGGTAATAAGCTGTGGAAATCGAGCTGCCTGGTGATCGACTATTTGAAGAAAAACCCACCGGATTACGCCACAAACGTGATCGACGTGGGTTGCGGATGGGGGGCTTCGGGGATCTGGTGTGCAAAGCACTTGGATTCCAAGGTTACGTCAATGGACGCGGACCCGGACGTGTTCCCATTCCTCAACGTTGCGGCGGCACTGAACAAGGTTGAAACCACCCCCATGGTCACTCGGTTCGAGAAATTGAAGAAGCGTCATTTAGCACGCTATGACATGCTTATCGCAGCTGACATCTGCTTCTGGGATGAACTTGTCGACCCCGTGTTTCGAATGGTGGATCGGGCTGTGAAGGCAGGAGTGAAACAGATTGTCATTGCTGATCCTGAGCGTCCCACGTTTCATGAGATGGCTGCGCGTTCTGTTAAAAAACACTGTGCAGAGATCGTTGAATGGGAGACTCGCTCTCCGATCAAAGCCCGTGGTGCGCTGCTAGTCATTCACAATGCGTAGTCAATGACTGTTAGTCAAGCACCTCGTATTGACGAGCCAGCTGTGCGGTGCTGTGTGCTTCGCCATCAGCGATCCGCGGTCTGAAACGTGTGTTACGTAAATACCGCCTGACCTTGCTGGCCTCCCTCTCCTGCTCCTCAGTCGCCGGGATCGTCTCAATATTGTCGGCTCGACCTTTGGGAAGCACATCAAAATTCGCGGCGACCAGGACCGGTGTTTCTCCTGGTGGGCGCACTACCGGTTGCCAAAACGCTCCATTGGCCGGTAGCTCGCGCGGCTCGCCCAACCACTTTTGGAGTAAGGTATCTCTGTCTGAGTCGCGCAAAAGTCGCTCTACCTCAACGTAGGCGGCTAGGGCTTCCTCGGTCTTGTCGTTCCACTGGTTCCAGTCTCCCAGTTCAAGGTATGCACGGGCCACTGCCTGAGTGTCTTCAGCAGGTGTGGAAGCGATCAACTGTTCCAGCAGTTCGCGCCCTCGTCTGAGAGACCGGCGCTGGATGACCTCCATGCGATGCTGATTCAAGTCCTCGGTTTCCCCCCATGTTGCCGCCATTCGTATCGATGGCCCAGTCTCCTGAAGTTCTTCCTTAGTCTCAAAACGACTTTGAATCAGGTAAAAGTTGCGCAGCTGACTCAGCACCAGATCTCGATAGAGGTCCTGATCGACGTCACTGTCTCCTGCAACCGCTTCCAATAGATCTCTGTTCAGCGTGTAAATTTCCAGTAGGCGCTTGGTCTTTGAATCACTGAGTTGCAACCTGATGGCTTCGCGCTGCCAGCGTATGTATTCAAGCGCTGCACCGAGCCGGACCCGGTTGAATGGGGGTTCGCCGCCGCCGTACAGCCTGAAGAAGTAATCATAGCGCGCATCCAGCGTCTCCATGTCGCCAGAGACGCGGTAAAGCTCAAACAATTCTTGCAGAATGGGAACCTGTCGCTCGCTGTAAAGTCCATCGTTCACCCGCACCACGTGCAAGGCTCGCTGGTAAGCTTTTCTTGCTGAGGCCAGGTCCCCTTGCTGTCGATGATGCCGCGCCAAATCAGTCAGTGGTTCTGCCAGTGCGTCTGAGTAGGGACCGCCCTCGCCTTCCAGGCCATGCAGATGGTTCAAAAAGCGCTTTTCTTCGCCGACGGGTGTTGGTGCTACATTAATACCCTGCTTAGCGACACCCACCTTCGCATCTGACCACTGTTCGCCGGCCACGACAAAGTGTTCTCCATAGGGCTCGGGCTTAGCCGCCTGTAGTGAGATAGAGAGTGCGGACAGGAGCAGTGCTAGCGCAAATAGCCTCATACGGTGACGTGGTGTAGCAGAGCAGACAATTAAATCAACAACCATGTTCTTCATCGATCAATCATTACAACACGACGAATAGACTGCATCGCCAGTGACATTAAACAAAACATGCCACGCAGCAGGGCCTGTCGCAAGTCTCCAGGGCCCAAACTATTACTGCAAGGGCAATGGATGCCCACTGTGTTTGCGCGCAATGCTCGATGAAGTGCTTGTTGATAGCGGATCGGAACTTGTTTCGTCTTCTTTCTGACCTGCCCAAAAGTTTGCGGTCCCGCCGAATCTTTAGTGCAGACTCATTGTCGTAAGCGACCGATATCGATGATTCACTAACAAGCTGAGAAACACTCCAGCGGTTGACTGAGAAGGCTGACCATAACCGGCTGTGACGAGTACTCGAGCGCGGCTGGTCATTAAATCGGTGGTTCCGGCGTTTATTGTGGCGAAAAAGAACCCGCCTTAGGCGGGTTCCAAAATATGACCATAGACCTGGATGGAAGGCTGACTTGGAGGCGGCTATCCCTTAACTGCCTGCGCTCGGCTCGCCCCTTTTCCATACTCTGTAAACTACGCAAGCGACTGATATATATCTAATGTATTTATATTATAATATATATGAATTCAAGTAATATGAAATGATATGAACGCTGCCGATCTCGCCAAAAACGATCTTAACCTTCTGATTTCTCTACAGATTTTAATACAAGAGCAAAGCGTTTCCAAAGCGGCTGAGCGACTGCATATTACCCAACCAGCTATGAGTAAAACCCTGTCTCGGCTTCGTCAGCTGTTTGACGATCCGCTGTTTACACGCAGTAGCCACGGTATGCGACCTACTCCAAGGACTCAGGAACTCACTTTAGAGCTTAACGGGGTGCTGGCCAGAATTCAGGAACTGGTCTCCGGTCGCGAGTTCGAGCCCGCCACCTTCCGCGGAGAAATGAATCTCGCCCTATCGGAGTACATAGGTCTGTCGTTGCTGCCAGTGCTTATTCCCAGGCTTTCAGACCTCGCTCCGGGGCTCAGTGTGAGGGTGATTAGCCGAGCAGAGAAACAGTTAGAGCAGTTAGCTTCTGGCCAGTTGGATTTCGTTATCCATGCTCAACGGCGGCAGTACACATCGGATTATCGCGTCGCGAACCTGGGTGTTGGTGCTACAGCGCTGCTAGCTCGGGCAAACCATCCCTTGTCTCGGAGCGATTTTGCACCCGAACAGCTCTCAGAATATCCCTACATTCGACTTTATGTACCAGATCTGGAACAGGTGGAAATTCAGGGTAAGGCAGACATTATGGTACAGCTCGCGGAAAGCGGCCGCGGTTCACTGGAAATCTCTCACTTGCTGACCGCACTTGAGGTATTGCGCTGTACCGACCATATCATGCCAGCCCCGGCTTACATCCTGCAAAATGAGGAAGCGACGAGAGGTATCAGTGCGCTCCCTATCTTGGCCACAAGCCCGCACAGCACGCACTACGCCCTTGTTGCACATCAACGTACCGCACATTCTGCGCCTCACAACTGGTTGTGGGAGCAGATCAACGGTACCATCCGCGACTTGCGAACGCCCCAGTCGCGCAAGATACGCAAACGGGTCGCGGCTGGGCGTGCCAATCCCATTTAAGATCGCCGCCCCTCAACAAGGCCCATGATCGGCAAGTAATCGTATCAGTATGAGCAAACGTAAACGGCGAGAAGTACCACGCTTTCTTACGCCAATAATTGAGACGCACTGTCATCTGGATTATCTGGATAGCGATACGTTGTCTCAGATCCTGGAACGGGTAGAGGCTGCCGGGGTCGAACGTATCATCACCATTGCCGTCTCACCTTCGAATCTAGAGTTGGTGCTCAATCTTACCCGCAACCACGCGCAAGTCTGGGGAACCCAGGGCGTGCATCCACACGAAGCTGACACCTACTCGGCGACGGTCGAACACCGTATACGCGAACAGGCGCGAAACTCGCGTATCCTCGCCATTGGTGAGATCGGCTTGGACTATTACTACGATCACGCAGACCGACGCATTCAACAGTCAGTTTTTGAGCACCAGCTGCAGATTGCTGCCGATCTGGACATGCCGGTTGTAATCCACACACGCGACGCTGACAAGGATACCCGAGACATCCTGCGTAACTTCGCTCCTCTGTTGAAAACCAAGGGCGTGATACACAGCTTTACATCCTCCATGGCTCTGGCAGAGTACTGCCTCGCAGAAGGGTTTACGCTTGGATTCAACGGAATCGTGACATTCAACAAGGCTGATAACGTGCGCGACGTGGTTCGCGCGACCCCGGTCGAACGCATCCTATTGGAAACAGATTCACCTTATCTGACGCCAGCGCCATACCGCGGCAAACCCAATGCACCGTACTATCTGCCCCTGGTGGCGGAGAAAGTCGCCGAAATAAAAGAAATGGATGTAGAGCAACTGCTCGAGCAAGTTCACCACAACAGCGTTAAACAGTTTTTCGGAAGCGAATAATGGACTACATCATTGGACAACGCTGGGTGAGCCACGCGGATGCGCAATTGGGTCTGGGCGTTGTGGTCGACCTCGAAGGCAGGCGCGTGACCCTTGCGTTTCCTGCGGTCGGAGAGGAGCGCACCTACGCAACTGAAAACGCACCTCTGAGCCGGCTGCGCTTCAAGATCGGCGACAGAATCTCCACGGTGGACAATGTAGAACTGCTAGTCACCGACGTAGCAGAGCAGCAGGGACTGCTGGTCTATACGGGTACCGACCATCACGATGAAACCACAACCATATCCGAGTTGGAGCTGGATGCCTTCGTTCAACTAACAACGCCGCAACAGCGCTTGCTCAACGGCCATTTCGATAAAAATAGCGACTTCAGCCTGCGCATAGCCACGTTCACCCATGCAGACGCGCTACAACGCTCCGCCGCGCGAGGGCTGATGGGATCTCGCACCAGTTTGTTAGCCCATCAGCTGTATATAGCCAACGAGGTTGGCAGACGCTACGCACCACGCGTGCTGCTCGCGGATGAGGTAGGCCTGGGTAAAACCATTGAAGCGGGCATGATTATTCATCAACAGCTGTTAACCGGCCGTGCATCGCGCGTGCTCGTTCTCGTTCCCCCCAGTCTCTTGCACCAGTGGCTTGTGGAGATGTTGCGTCGATTCAATTTGCACTTCTCGCTATTTGACGAAGACAGACTCGCGGAACTGGAAGATAGCAATCCCTTTGAAACAGAGCAGCTAGTGCTATGCAGTCTCGCGCTGTTTACGGATCGCCCTGAGCTACAGGAGCAGGTGGTTGCCGCCGGCTGGGATTTGGTTGCTGTCGACGAGGCTCACCATCTGCATTGGACACCGACAGCTGCAGGCGATGACTATGCGTTTGTCGAAACCCTAGCCAAGGCGAGCTTAGGTCTGCTACTCATTACTGCGACACCTGAACAGATTGGCCAGGACAGCCACTTCGCCAGGCTGCGCTTGCTGGATCCAGCCAGGTTTCACGATCTCGAGCGGTTTCGGGAGGAGGAGTCTCGCTACAGAGCGCTCAGCGATATGGTCGAGCGCATTGAAGCGGGTGAAGCGGTCACTGATCTTCCAGACGATTTATCGCCCCAAACACCGGCAGATACGCTGATAAAGCAGCTACTGGACCGCCACGGCACGGGCCGAGTACTATTTCGAAACACCCGCGCCGCAGTCGCAGGATTTCCCAGCCGACATCTGCATCGATATCCACTCTCGTCTCCGCCGGAATACGACCAGACTCATGCTGACGTCCACAACAAGCTGCATCCAGAGCGCTCCCTGTCCGATGACAGCTGGTTATCATTCGATCCAAGAGTCGACTGGCTGGAGTCCAAGCTAAAGGAGCTACGGCCGGCTACGGTGCTGGTTATTTGTTCGCGCGCAGAAACGGCGCTGGCCCTGGAGCACTATCTGCACATGCGAGCTGGTATTCGCTCGGCGGCATTTTATGAAGGCCTCTCCATTATTGAACGAGATCGGGCAGCCGCCTATTTTGCCGATGAGACCAACGGCGCACAGACGCTGGTCTGTTCTGAGATCGGTAGCGAGGGGCGCAACTTTCAGTTTGCCCATCACCTCATTTTGTTTGATCTACCGCTTAACCCAGACCTATTAGAGCAGCGTATCGGTCGACTGGACCGAATCGGCCAGCAGTCAGACGTAGACATTCATGTGCCCTACATGCAGGCGACCGCTCAGGAAACTCTGGTGGACTGGTACGAAAAAGGCATGGGTCTGTTCACAGAAAGCTGTTCCGCGGGCTACATGATCTTTGAGCGGTTTCGCGAGCCCCTTGAAGCACAGCTACTGAGCAAAACGGATGCACTTTCCGATCTGATTGCGGACACTGCGTTATTCACAGAGCAAACTCGGCGCGAACTACGAGAAGGTAGAGATCGTCTGCTGGAACGTAATTCCTGTGACCCCGAAGTTGCGGCAGCACTGATCGATGAGATTCGCATGCATGAGTCTGGTGAAGCGCTCGCTCACTACCTTGAGAGCCTGTGCGAAGCATTTGGGGTCGATCAAGATTTCCATTCTGAGAAGACAATCATTCTAAAACCGACGGAACATATGCTGACCGGGCATTTTCCCTACCTCCGAGATGAGGGAACTACTGTCACCTTCGACCGGGAAAAGGCATTGGCACGAGAAGATATGGAGTTTGCCAGCTGGGAGCACCCGATGATCCTGGAAGCCATGGACATGGTGCATTCAACAGAACTGGGAAACGCTGCAATAGGCACCATTAAACTCAAGGGCGTGGCGCCCGGCACAATGCTGCTCGAAGCGCTGTTCACGATTAACTGCATTGCACCGCGCGCCCTGCAGGTGGAACGGTTTCTTTCCTTGTCGCCGATGCGCTTACTGGTCGATGCCCGCGGCAAGGATCTGTCCGAGCTGGTACCGCACGATCGACTAAACGAATTGATACAGGCCATCAAGAAACCTACGGCGTTGGCTATTATCAAGCAAGTCCATGACGAGGTAGAGTCTAAGATGGTGCAGGCGAAGGTGCAGGCGGAACAGCGACTAAAAACCCTACTGGACGATGCTGAACAGCAAATGCGAGCAGAGTTGGGCGCAGAGCTTACGCGCTTAGAAGCGCTGCGCGCGATAAACCCGTCTATTCGTGAGGAAGAGATCTCGCATTTACGCCATCGTGTCTCCGAGTGCGCGGTTCATATTTCACACGCCAACCTGCAGTTGCAGGCTCTACGGCTGGTCATTACCACTTAAAGAGAAGACTGCATCTAAGCCGGCCGCCGTCTGGTCATACTTCCGCCAGCAATCGCTCCAGAGTCAACAGCATGCGCTGCAGGTCATTGGGTTCGGACAAACGGTGGTCACCATGCTTGACCAACAGCAGTTCCACATTTTCGCCGCGCACACCTGCGGCAATCTGCATTGAAACTTCCCAAGGAACGCTCTCATCGCACTGTCCGTGAATCAATCGCAGGGGAGCATCGACGGCCATCCCCGTGTCCAGCAGCAAGTGTTCCACCGCCTCTTGCAACAGCCGCCTGGTGATTCGATAGGGCGTACCATCATCGTACTGGGTAGGTAAATCAACGTAGCCGCGCTCGGCAAGTTCAAGCTGCTGCTCAGCGCTGAGGCGACGCCGTAAACGCTCCGTGAAATCGGGGGCCGCTGCGATTCCCAGTAGGCCGGCGATGCGCTCAGGTCGCAGTTGGGCCAGCAGTAACATGATCCATCCGCCCATAGACGATCCGACCACCACCTGACTGCCCTGGGTCACTCGATCAAATACCTCGACGGTATCCGCCAGCCAGCGGCCGATGCTGCCCTGCTCAAACTCCCCGCTGGAATCACCGTGCCCGTAGTAGTCAAAGCGAGTGTACTGCCTGCCTTGACCAACGGCCCACTGACGCAGCTCAAGCGCTTTCAGTCCCTGCATGTTGGAATGAAAGCCCGGGCAGAACAGCACGCCCGGTTCAGCGCCCGGCAGGTGCTCATAGGCCAGTTTGCTGCCATCACTGCAGGTTAATAGTCGAATTGCCTCAGGCAAAAGAATCCTCACTTAGTCTAGCGATCAAAAATGAATGTACAGATAACATCCGCAAACTATGAACTTATCCTATCTTCAATGATGTTGACAGACGGCTGATACGTAAAACTCTGTTTCGCCCAGCTCAGCGTGCAGTCAGACTAACTTGGCGAGATCTAGCTTTTACACCGCTCCTGAGTGAAGAAGATACCAAGTAAAATGCGGCGCGGTCACGTCACGACATCTATGCTTCTAGAGTGTGCTTCACCACCGACTCGCATCATATCTATGCAGTCGCTGTTAAAATCGCAGGAGATGCGGGGCAAATTCGGATGAGACTTTGATGGCTGAAACGGGCGTACTCCCTAGCGATAGATTGGCATTTGCAAACCCATGAAGCACAATAACGCTTCCACTCTGGCTCTGCAGTGCTCACTTGGCTGAAGACGAAATCGACATTAGCGTGCGCGAATCAGCGACGATCTCATCTAAACAGATGGACGATATCCTTTCGCTCTTTAAGGCTAACTATGATCAAGCCAATCTAAGCTATATCAACAGGAGTATCGAGACACTCAAGTACATTGCGCTTGCGTCTTTATCGAATGAACTCGTCGGCTTTGGCTTTGGGGAAACGCGGATCATGCCGCTACCGCGCCTGACCGATAATGAAACTGTGGCATTGGCAGGTATAAGCTGTGTCGATCCAAATGTGCGCCAGCGCGGCCTGTTTTCGCAAATGGCTTTCCATTTACTGACTCATGACGACTACATTTCGCCAAATCGTCCCTATCTCTTCTGCGGGAGAATGGCACACGCCATTTCGTATCGCACGATCGCAAAAATGTCTCCAAACCGCGTTCCACGCGTAGGCAAGGTGTTAAAGCCATGGCATCAGGAAGTGCTAGTGGCAGCAGCCGATGCTTTTAAAGTGAGTGTCGACCCCACGACGGGGATCGTCAGAGGCTCAGGGCAACCAGTTGGATTTCCGAGGGTGGCCTTCGACCCCACAGCGGAGGAAAAAGCCTTGTTTCATGACGTGGACCGTAACAGTGGAGATAGCCTGCTAACGGTCGCATGGCTGCCTTCACCACCGCCTGGTTGGTAGACGTGTTGGGCATGTTGTGGTGAAAACAGCGCCTGAATCAGTTTCGTGAAAACCAAGGGCGTCGCGGTATCGCGCGCTACGCCGCTGCAATGGCTCCGCCATCAAGATTGATAATGTTGCCTGTTACCCAGGCCGAAGCCCGCGAACTCAAATAAATCGCCGTGCCGGCAGCGTCTTGGGGACTACCGACCCGGTGTATAGGAAAGCTATTGCCAATATCCTCTTCAAATTCGGCGAGATGCGCCGTCATCTTGCTAGGAAAATAGCCTGGCGCTATCGCATTGACGTTAATATGTTTTGGTGCCAGG
>JBCDFM010000039.1:0-22467 GCA_039178015.1 Pseudomonadota bacterium | reverse complement strand
GGATGGCGAGGCTCTCTACTCCTTGCTCTCTTAAACCGTCCATCCAATCCCACAAGTCTTCGGGGTTTTGCGAGTGGAATCGTGAAAAGGGTTCATTGGGTAGCTTTTCTGCTGACCTAAAGATCACATTTCGATGTAGATTTCCAAAGTCGCTACTGGAGGTCGTGTATTCATACCCAACAAAGGTGGTGAAAACACCGGGCTCATAGCTACTGTTCGCTGCTTTGATCGTCTCCAACCAGGCTCTTTGGGTGATTTCTGCAAGTTCACCCTGATCCACTGACCCGTCCATTATTCCTCGCAGGATGCCTGGAATAAATCGCGCAAATGCTAAGTATCGCCTTGATTGGTCGGTCCAGTGATTGTTTCCATCGCTGTTCAAATTATGAACGTAGGCCGCAATGTCGTGCCTGGAGAACTCGGTCGATGTATCGGCTGCTTCCTGGACAACGCCCAGGAACATCGCATGATCTGTGACGGCGTAGAAATCCAAGGGTCTGGCCAGTTGCATCTTAAACCCCGAAGGGTGGTCGATGGGTTCGCCGCGTGCAAAGCGATACGCGTCGGACGGTGAGGCAGTGGTGCCGAAGGCGTATGCATCGAATGACAAGGATGTGTGAACGTGTAGATCGCCAAAATAAGCATTGCGTTTGGGGTTGGGTTCACTGGGTTCGTAGTTGGCTGCCAAGCTCGGCTCAGGGATGCTTAGCAGCCCATCATTTACTTTCAGTATTTTTTCGGGGACATCAAACGGGTTAATCGCGGTTTCTTGCACTTCCCGTAGCTGCTGAAACTGAAGAAGCGCCGTCAGATACGGATGCACAAAATAGTATCCTATTGATACGACTAGCACGGCGCCGATGATTAGTGGTGTTCGCCTACCCATAGATCTGCGTTTTCCCAACGACTGTTTGATGTCCGACGTGCATATATTCGTTCACGGATGGCTGTTGTTAATCAAACTAGCATTCCTCCAGCAATTACGAATTGAGTCCGAATCGACTCAAAACGCCTGCGCTACTGTTCTTTGCAACATGCACGTAATCGGTTTTCAGCCCGCTATCATCGTCTTACTTACAAATTGCTCGCATGAAGTCCGAAAGACACTGCCGGCTAAAGACCAGGCACCGCGAGGCGAATGCAACGAGCCAGGTTCGGGGCTATGGCATGCACATGTTCCTCGGTGTGGTGCTGCGCGCACTGCGCCGAAGCGTTCATCATCATTGTCCTAAACGATACCGGTAACACGCTCTTGTGGCGTTTGTGTTTGGACAAGCACAAGGCCAGCTCGCTAAGGGCCGGTTTAACCGCCGGCCCTGGAAAACACGCGGCCCCATCTCAATACACACACAGCAGATCTTTATGGAGAATCTATTCCTATGCTGCTGAAGCGTTGATATGATAACAAGTGTTGTCAGTTTACTGTGGTGCGATATCAAGTCAAGTATCCACACCGCATCTGCACGACCGACCTTGAGAAATAACACGTTCTTGGCTTTTCTCTAGAACGAATAGGGAGAGTTTGACGAGCCTAAAATTAACGTGCCAATGCAAGAGGAATTAAAACTTCTACCGCAGCTTGGTGGTGGCTGCGGTCACAAATATGCTACTGCGAATAGCCTTGGAATTAGACCGATTTATCGACTAGCGGAACTTGTGTTCAGTGCTAAGGGTGATAGGGAGGAGGGTGCGAGTTCGTTTCTGTAAAGGAGATTGTGAGATGGAATATCTAAGAACACCAGAGGAAAGATTTGAGGGCTTGCCAGACTTCAACTTTGCACCGAACTATATCGCGACGCTCCCAGGTTATGAAGGTTTGCGAATTCACTACGTCGATGAAGGAGACGTGTCTGCGAAAAAGACTTTTCTTTGCTTACATGGTCAACCAACGTGGAGTTATCTGTACCGGAAGATGATCCCGGTGTTTTTGGCCGATGGACACCGAGTGATTGTTCCTGATCTTTTGGGTTTCGGTAAATCGGATAAACCCTGCAAAGAAGAAACCTATTCATTCGATTTTCATCGCAACATGCTGTCCGCGCTGGTAAAGGCACTGGATCTCAAGAACCTTGTGCTCGTTTGTCAGGATTGGGGCGGCATCATTGGATTGACCCTGCCCCCCTCGATGCCGGATCGTTTTTCACAGCTGATCGTAATGAATACCGCCTTTCCAGTGGGAGAGAGCCTGGGGCAGGGCTTCGATGCTTGGAAGTCTTACAATCGAGAACACCCAGATCTTAAAGTCGGCGAATTGATGCAGCGCGCAACACCGGGACTGTCTGACGAGGAAGCCCGCGCATACGATGCACCGTTTCCTGATGCTCGCTACAAAGCGGGAGTGCGCCGGTTTCCCGAGTTAGTGATGATCGAACCCGGTATGCAAGGGATAGAAATCGTTCGAGAAGCGCGCGACTGGTGGTCCACGCAGTGGAGCGGTCAGAGTTTTATGGCTATCGGGATGGCCGATCCCGTTTTGGGTTCACCCATAATGGCCTCAGTACACAACTGCATAAGAGGGTGCCCCCCGCCGCTGGAATTGCATGACGCCGGACATTTTGTGCAAGAACACGGGGAGCAGGTCGCAAGCGCAGCGCTAGTGTATCTTGATCAGGAATAGCGGGTCGCCGCTACTGTATTTTTGCGACAGCCTGCGCACTGGATGCGCATTGCCACCGTACCCGATTGTGACTAGCCTAAAGGCGTTTTGGGCTATTAGCCGTCTAATGCCCACCCTGATTTTTGGCTTGTTGTTTATGTGGACATGGATTCAACAGATTTTGAGGTCCACGTTGGCCTTCCGCTCTAGCCGTCCTCTACTCGCTAGCGCCTGCGGTATCTGCATGGCGCTGCTGTTTTCATCTGATGCGTCCGCCGAAGAAAGTGCTTCCCTGAAAGCGGCGATGAGCTGGAATGGTCATGGCAAGATGCTACAGATCAGTCCGAGTGAAATGCAGTTTCTGGGAGTGATCCAAGGCATCCTCTATATCGATGGTCCCGAGGGCGAACTCGATGAGGCCTTCGTGGAATGCACTGTGATACAGATACTGCAGATAGAGTCCTTTGAAGGCAGTGCCGAGGGCAACTGCGTGCTTGTAGAAGACGCTGACAACACAGTTTACGCCGAGCATCGTTGCCGAGGAGTCGGCGGTTCCTGTGAAGGTATCTTCACAATCATGGGCGGTACAGGACGCTTTGAAGGCGCTGCTGGGGTAAGTCCACTTGTTGTGCGGTCTCCTTTGCACGTCATCATACAGCCCGGCGTCGATGTGGAAGACATGGTTATTCACAATGGCGTGCTGCTACTGCCTGATCTTCGGGTAACGCGAACGGGAGAGGTTAAATGAAATTAGCAGCAACTAAGGCAGCCCTGATCTTTGCTTTACTTATGTCAATCCCAGATAGTCAGGCTTCTATGATGCGATGCGGTAACTATGTCATCCAGGACGGAGGTCGTCACGGCCCGACTATGTATGAAGTGTTGAAAAAATGCGGTGAGCCAGATTACCGTCACGGATCTATCTGGATTTATGAATTTCCGAACAGGAACTGGGAGTTGAAGTTTGGTAGTAACGGCATTCTAAAAACGGCGACACTACTGCGCTAGTCGCGTTGTCAACGATGATCGTTGCTAGTCTATCCAGCAACGGGCGCATGTTCGCCACCGCAACGTGAGAACACGTAATGAACGGATACCACGCGCTTGTGTTTGGTTTGTGTCTGACGATGGCAGCCTGGTCTCATACTGCTATCGCCCAAGGGCCACCCCGGCCGCCTCCACCTAGTGGCGCCCCGCCGCCCACACCTCAGCCAAACGCCAACACATCATCGCTCCCCGCGGGAGCGCCGGCCTTAAAAGCGCTACCAAAAGGCTACGCGCGTACGTCCATTAACGGCAAAGCTATCTATGTCGCGAATGGCAACATCTATCAACGTGTCGGAAACAGCTATGAGGCCGTAACTCTAGCGCCCGGTACGCGCATCGATATGCTTCCCAGAGGATCGCAAAGAGACGGATCATTCAGCGAGGTTGTTTACGAAAACAATGGCGTACGTTTCAAACGAAACGAGCGCGGATACTTCGAGGTTCTGGGTCCTAACTAGAAGACGTATTGGCTTTTGCCTACCTATCCTCTGCTATCGGTTATTGGAAGAGATCGCAAGTTGCTTCTCAGTCCGCTGGCGAAGCTAATCGATAGTCAAATCAGGATGACGTTTGCTCTTTAAGCACCGCGTGAAGTCTTGGATCGAACCGGTGCGATGGGTACTACCGTGAGTGACTAACCAGAGATTCTCATTGAATAGCTCCGGCAGGGGCAGGAGTTGCACAAGCTCTTTATGAAGATAGCCCTCCCAGTCAGGTAAAACACCAATACCTACACCGAGTAAGACCGCTTCCAGTCCGACATCAAGCCCATCCGTCCGGACGTGGATGTTGCCCTCTGGCAAATACTGGTCGATCCAGGCTGTGAATCGTCGCTTTGCCTCTGGTGGTGGCGCGACGAAAACGTGTCGGTGTGCCTCATCCAAGGTGGTCAGTGCGCCCAGGCGATTGATATAGGACGGGTGGGCATAGAGCCCGAACCCGAAGCTGCAGTACCTTTGCACCACATACTCAGCATCGGTGGGCTTTGGTCCAACCCGGAGAGCGACATGCGCCTCGCCGATGTCAAGGCGGGCCAACTCTTTGCTGCCTTGAATTTCGATTACCGTATTTGTCTGTGAGGCAGAGAAATCGCGAATTGCAGGCATGACCAAAGGAACGATGGCAGGGAGCGTGGAAAAGATGATGCGCTCGTTCAAGCGCCTGGCTTCCGCTGCGGTCTTCCCCACAATACCATCCAGCAGCTTATCGACTTGCCTGGCGATGCGAAGTGCTTCGAGTCCTGATTCTGTCGCGATGTAACCTCGGGAGCTTCGATAAAAAACCGGCGTGCCAAGCGCGGCATCGAGCGCATCTATGTGACGAATGATCGTTGCCCGGTGTACACCTAATGCCTCTGCTGCAGCACTGACCGTACCTAGTTTGTGTACATATAGCGCTGTGCGCATCTCTTCCCACTGTTTCACCGCCGTAGCTCCCTCTCAAATCCTTAAGTGTGCGCAATAAAGCTCGATTTTATATCACTGGGCATCAAGCGTTGCCGCAAAAACGCACACGCCTGTGCATATTGGGTACAGCAAGGCACCTTAGAAATTGGCTAGTGTTAGATACAGAGAAAGACGGTTCAATCCTTTCGGAGATAGCTGCAGTTGTTCCAATCTGGACGAGCAGGCGTGTTGGTCTTAAATTTTTATATGCGTCCAGTCGAATCGTATTCGCGGTGGCACTGCTAATGCCGTGGATGACATCCATCTTTATTGGCACGCTGTTTAGCGTTCGGGAGATTGCGATCGAAGTAAGCGAATGGATAGTTGACTTGCGCCGCGAGAACACAGGCGGTGCTGTCACGTTAGGTGCAAAAGCGCGCCAGAACACTGCCGGTACATCGTTTTTGCCACTACAGCGTTTTGCATCACGGTGTTTTGCATTGATCGCTGCCACGGTGCTGTTGTCCGCCTGTACCGCCGTTGGACCTGACTATGTAACGCCGAAGGCGCCGGTTGCCGAAGACTGGCAGTCCATCACCGACAAACCCGATGCTCTTGTCAGTAGCAAGTCAGACGAGGGCAGCGACAGTCAGTGGTGGACGGCTTTCAATGACCCGGTGCTGAACGAACTGGTGAAGCTGGCGCGCGGTCAAAACTTGACCTTGCAGGTGGCGGGTTTGCGTGTGCTTGAGGCTAGAGCGGAGCTGGGCATTGCGGTCGGCAATCTCTATCCTCAATCCCAGACCGCCCGCGGCGGTGTCTCGCAGTTTGAGGTAAGCGATAACCAGGCAAATTTCACTCCTGGCCAGCTTGACACATCCTACCGTGAAGCGGATCTGGGCTTTGATGTCGCCTGGGAGCTGGATTTTTGGGGACGCTTTCGACGCGCCATCGAAGCAGCCGACGCCTCATTGCTCTCTGAAGTAGCGGGCTACGACGACGTCCTGGTCACGCTGGCGGCTGACGTTGCCACCACCTATGTGCTGATCCGAACTTTCGAGGAACGCTTGCGCTTGGCGCAAAGCAACGTTGATATCCAGGCCCGGTCTTTACAGATCGCGGAGGTGCGATTTAGAAACGATCTGACCACGGAACTTGATGTGCAGCAGGCACGCAGTTTGCTGGCAAATACACAAGCGACCTTGCCCTCGCTCGAACTCGGACTGCGGCAGACGCAACACGCTCTCAGCGTGTTGCTAGGCCTACCGCCCTCGGACCTGGCGGTCTACCTCACGCAGGGTCCGATGGCCATTCCCGCTGCACCGGACCAACTTGCGCTGGGCATGCCCGCCGATTTACTGCGCCGCCGGCCTGATATCCGTCAGGCAGAGCGCCTGGCGGCGGCTCAGAGTGCGGCCATTGGCCTTACCACAGCCGACCTCTATCCGGCCTTTTCCCTAACCGGTAGCGTCGGACTTCGGGCCGCGGACACGCCCGGCAGTAGCCTCAGTGACCTGTTTAATTCAGGCAGCCTGGAGGCGAGCTACGGGCCTTCCTTCTCATGGAACATCCTCAACTACGGACGCATCAAGAACGCCGTGCGCGCGGAAGATGCTTTGTTTCAGCAAGCCGTGCTCAGCTACCAGGAAACCGTGCTTCGGGCCGCGCAAGAGGTCGAGGACGCTGTGGTTTCTTTCACGCGTAACCGCGAGCGGGTGGGCTTCCTCTCGACGAGCGTGATGGCGGCAGAACGCTCCGTAGAGTTGGCGCTCGTTCAGTATCGCGACGGTACCGCTGACTATACCCGCGTACTCGACACGCAGGAGTCACTGGTCTCGCAGCAAGACAGTTTTACGGAGGCTCGGGGCGATGTGGTCAGTAGCCTAATCGATGCGTACAGGGCGCTAGGAGGCGGGTGGCAGACCTACCCGCAAGCAGGCTTCATCTCAGACAAGCTGCGCGAAACCATGACCGAGCGTACCGACTGGGGTGACCTGCTAGAGCCCGACGCTACGACGCCGCCCCCTGGATCGCAGATACGCGCCCCCGATTGGTGATGCCCCGGAGATTCACTATGCCCACTGTGCTTCGCACCCTAGTAATTAGCGCTACAGCCCTATTGATTGCTGCCTGCGAGCAGGTATCGCCACCGGCACCCGAGGTTTTGCGCCCGGTTAAGGCCATACAGGTCATCAGCAATGAGGCCCTCTATCAGAGAAGTTTCCCGGGACGGGCCCAGGCGGTGCAAGAGGTTGATCTATCGTTCCGCGTCAGTGGTCCCCTGGTCGATTTACCCATCGATGTAGGAGACGTGGTGTCGTCGGGCGACCTGGTCGCCCAGATCGATGGTCGCGATTACGAAGTCAGTGTGCGCGAAGCCATAGGCAACTTGAGCGAGGCGGAAGCCACCCTGCGTCGCGCCAGTGCCGACCTTGACCGACTGCTGTCGGTCATGGCCGAAGACCCGGGTGCGACCAGCCAGGCTGCGGTAGACGAGGCCCGCGAGGCGCGTGACCGTGCGCGGGCCAATGTCGCCACGGCGACGGCATCCCTCAATTCAACGGAAGATAATTTAGATGACACCTTCCTGCGTGCGCCCTTTGATGGCACGGTCGTGGCGACTTACGTAGAGAACTTTGAGGAGGTACTCGCCAAGCAGCCGGTACTGCGCATCGTCGATGATCGGCAGCTCGAGATGGTTATCGGTATTCCTGAGTCTCTGATCAGCGTCGCGGGCGAGGCGCGCAACCTGCGAGCCATCTTCGACGCGTTTCCAGATCGCGCTCTACCGGCGCGCATTACCGAAATCGGCACCGAGGCCTCTGAAGCGACGCGGACCTATCCCGTCACCGTGACCATCGACCAGCCACCGGACTTTCGCGTGCTTTCCGGTATGGCGGGTCAGGTAGTAGGTGATCCGCCGGAGGGTGTAGAGGGGATCGGCCTGATCGTGCCCATATCGGCACTTTTTTCTGAAGCCGAAGATAGCCTGGTATGGGTGATAGAGGAATCTACCGGGTTGGTCAGCAAGCGGACCGTTGTCTTGGGTGAGCCGACTGAAGCTGGGCAGACCATTGCCAGTGGTATTAACGAGGGTGAATGGGTGGTTACGGCGGGGGTTAACTTTCTCGTTGAGGGACAGCAGGTACGTATTCTCAGCGAGACAGGAGGATAAGCGCCGTGTCTCTCACAGAAGCTGCTGTTCGAAACCGGGCCGTTACGTATTTTGCGGCTGTAGTGCTAATGGCAGCAGGCTTTGCCAGCTTCTTTCAGCTGGGGCAGCTAGAAGACCCGGACTTCACGATCAAGACCGCCAAAGTGACCACCCTTTACCCTGGCGCAAGCGCTGAGGAGGTAGAGCTGGAGGTCACCGACCGCATCGAGCTGGAACTTCAGCAGCTAAAGCAACTGGATAACATTGAGTCGCTTTCTATGCCGGGCGTCTCCGTGGTTACGGTCAACATCAAGCCGAGCTACACCAGCGACACGATTCCGCAAGTGTTCGATGAACTCCGGCGCAAGGTGGACGACGTACAGAGTGAGCTTCCGCCGGGGGTGATCGCTTCCACTATCAATGACGAATTCGGCGATGTCTACGGCCATGTGATCGCCCTGGTGGGCGACGGCTATAGCTACGCCGAACTTGAGGAATACGCCAAGCAGCTGAAACGAGAGCTATCGGTTATCGAGGGTGTGGCCAAGGTCGATTTTTGGGGCACCCAGGAGGAGGTGGTGTTTCTCGAGGTCTCTGAAAGCCGCCTGAGTCAGATGGGCATCAGCGAAAACACCTTCGAACAGACGCTGGCAACTCAGAACGCCATCGTCGACGCCGGCAACATCGACATGCAGGACAGGCGCATTCGCATTGCGCCCACTGGCGATTTTGACTCCGTCGAGGATATCGCCAGCCTCACGATCACACCCAGCGCTACGGATAGCACATCTAGGGCACGTGTCTCGGAACTCATCCGCATACGCGATGTAGCCGATGTGCGCCGCAGTTACGAAGATCCAGCCAGCACATTGCTGCGTTTCAACGGTCGACCGGCCATTGCCTTGTCGATTAGCAATATTCCCGGGGTGAACGTGGTCAATATGGGCGAGCGCATTGATGCGCGCTTGAATGAGCTGACACCTACGCTGCCCGTTGGTATCGAAGTGGACCGGGTACACTGGCAATCAGACGTTATCTCCGATTCGGTGAACGGCTTCCTTGAGAGTTTTGCCCAGGCCGTGGCTATTGTGATTCTGGTCATTACAGTGGGTATGGGCTGGCGCCTGGCGATCGTCATTGGGTTGGCGTTGATCGGAACCATTCTTGGCTCCTTCCTGCTCATGAATCTGTTCGGTATCGACCTGCAGCGCATGTCACTGGGCGCGCTGATCATCGCCCTTGGCATGATGGTAGACAATGCTATCGTGGTCGCGGATGGCTTTTCTGTGCGCCTCAAACAAGGCTTGGAGCGCAGCAAGGCAGCCATCGAATCGGCATCTGTGCCCTCCATGCCGCTGCTGGGATCCACGCTGGTCGCCGTCATGGCCTTCTATCCCATCGCTGCATCGGATGAAAACGCCGGGGAATACTGCGCCTCACTATTCAGCGTGGTCGCGATCTCATTACTCATGAGCTGGCTGATTTCCGTCACGCTGACGCCGCTGCAGTGCATGGACATGCTGCCAGACCCGGACCCGGAGGAAACCGGGGGTGAATCCTTCAGCAGTCCGCTCTATCAGCGCTTTCAAGGTATTGTGCAGAGCGCTATTCGCTTTCGCTTCCTAACCATAGTGGCCATGGTGGCACTGTTGGTGGCAGCCATGCTGGCCTTCACCGGCGTTAAGCAATTGTTCTTTCCCGATTCTTCCATGAGCAAGTTCATGATCGACGTCTGGGAGGTTCAGGGCACGCGTATTGAGAAAACGTCCGACGATATTGCGCTGATCGAGAAGCGGCTGCTAGGCGACAAACGCATTGCCAACGTGAGTGCGTTCATCGGTGCGGGGCCGCCCCGTTTCTATTTGCCTGTGGAGCCCGAGGGTCAGTCCTCGGCTTATGGTCAGGTGATAGTAAATGTCCACGATCCCAAAGACATCGATGCGCTGATCGATGAACTGACGCCCTGGCTGTCGGAGACCTTCCCGGATGTGCTGCTCCCGGTCCGCAAGTACGGGGTGGGACCATCGGACTCATGGAAGTTTGAACTCAGAATCAGCGGGCCAGCCGTCGCCGATCCGCAGGTGCTCCGCAACATTGCAGACGAGGTGCTGGCTATCCTGCGCACCTCACCCCTTTCCGGTGTTATGCAGACCGACTGGCGGCAGCGCACCCCCACGCTGGCGCCGCAATACAGTGAACTCCAGGGTCGAACCACCGGCGTGACGCGCGAAAACCTGGCTGACGCCACCAAACGCGCGTATGACGGCCGTCAGGTTGGGACCTATCGAGAAGCGGACAAGCTGATCCCGATCACGTTGCGCAGCATCGAAAATGAGCGTGCTCAGGTCGGCAACCTGGGCGCGTTGCAGCTGCAGCCGGACAACACAACGGACACGCTGCCCCTGGCCCAGGTCACCGAAGGTATCCGCACGGTCTGGGAAGACCCAATCATCGGGCGCCGGGATCGCCGGCGGACCATCACCGTGCAGGCGAATCCGGTTGCCGGCGTGACCTTGCCGTCCCTGCGTCAATCCGTGGCGGCGGAAATCGCGGCGCTGGATCTACCGGCGGGCTATCGCATGGAATGGGGCGGTGAAACGGAGAGCACGACGGACTCCCAGACCTCTCTTATCCCCGGCGTCGTTCCAGCGGTCATCATCATGGCGCTCATCGTCGTCGCGCTGTTCAATGCCTACCGGCCACCGCTCGTTATCTTGTGTGCGCTGCCCTTTATTGTCATTGGCATCAGCTTCGGTTTGCTGGTGTCCGGTGCCGCCTTCGGTTTTGTCGCGCTGCTGGGTGCGATGAGCCTGGTGGGCATGATGATCAAGAACTCCATTGTGCTCCTGGACCAGGTGGACATTTATCTCGAGCAAGGTCTGGAGCGCTATGACGCGCTGATTATGGCGGCGCTGTCCCGCTTGAGCCCCGTGGTGCTGACCGCCGCGACCACCGTCCTTGGGGTCATACCACTGCTGGCCGACGGTTTCTGGACGGGGCTGGCCGTCACCATCATGGGCGGCCTCACCTTTGCAACGGTGGTCACCATGGTCTTCGTCCCTGTGCTCTACGCGACGTTTTATCGACTGCATGGCGCGCCGGTTGCCCCTGCTAAAGACCACTCCGATGCCGACATCGGAACTGTGGCTGAGAGCGGATAACGTTTCTCGATGTTTAGCACTATGCCAAACTTGGGATTGGCTCCACCGGCGAGCTGACCTCTTGCGGCGACTGCAAACGGTTACGGCCAAAGCACTGAGCTTAGCGCCAAAGTGAAGAAGCGATGCGCCAGCCAGATCCACGCAGCCGGAGGCCACGCCAGGGTCGCATTTCTTTGTGGAAGCAGTCTCCGCAAGTGCATTGATATATGCCATCAGAAGCCAGGCTTGTCTGGAGTATGCTATGACCCTGATTGACTCCGGTAACAGCGTGTTTTTCCGCAATCGATTTGCTGTTTTATTTTTCCTGCTCTTTTCTGTCTTGCTGATTCCGCCCTTCTTCGAGAATACCGTTTGGATCGCCAAAATCTGGCGCTCACTGTTCACGCTAGTCTTACTGTGGGCACTGTATGCTGCGTCCAATAACAGGCGCTTACTTTTGTTCGCGGTGTTGCTGTTGATTCCTACCCTGGCAACCACCTGGATGGCTGATACCGGGGAGCTACGCGTCGTAGCGTATATCGATAACTTCACCAATATCGCCTATTTCGGGTTGGTATCAGCGTTGCTCGGCAGATATCTGCTGCATAGCCGGCGTGTCACGGTAGAAGTGATCTTTGCGGCGATGTGCCTTTACATGATCCTGGCGATACTATGGGCCGCCGTCTTTTCCAATATTGAACTGTTTTACTCGAATGCATTTTTGTTCCGGGGCGAGTTTGCCGAACAGGCCAATGTTGGTCCGGAGGATCTGCTTATGCATCTGACTTACTACAGCTTTGTCACCCTGTCGACGCTAGGTTACGGCGATATTATTCCCGCTAATCTGGTCGCGAGGAACTGGGCCGCAATGGAGGCAATGATCGGTCAGTTCTTTATTGCCATCGTGATTGCCAGACTCGTAAGCATCTACAGTCAGCAATCAGAATTAGAACGCGCAGATCAAGCTGCGAACACGGCTCGATAGTGATGTGCTCTTCTGTTTCACAGTTGATGGACTTAGGCATGCTCGATCTGGTGATGGGCGCGACTCAGCGAAGACTATGTGAATGCTCTGGCGGCACAACGCAAGGATAGGGTAGGAGCTGCGCAGTAGGCAGAGAACCGCCTGATGATATTGCTAGACCAGGAGAGGCGACAAGCAAAAACAGAGCAAGCTATGCTGCTGCACAGATGCGGCAGCGTGGTCGGAAGTAGCCACACATCGACTTCGAGAATCAAGACACAGCTGGCCTTACAGGTCGCTGCGGTAATCAGGGTCTGTTGTTGTTTTCGTTCGCGCTCCTTGTGGTTCGCTAATCGTTCAACCTGACGCGGGTGGCCCGTTAAGCCCTACCACAGCGACAATTCCTGCACCGAACCATCGCATCAGTCGGGAGAGACTGAGGCTAACCTTTCGGTGCAATAGGCCGAGCCGCTAGGCGGATTGTCTCTGGAGCTGCGGTTCGCGCTGAGCGAGGCGGCGGATATCCCGACCGATGAAGTACAGAGTGGGTACAAGAATTAAGGTCACCACGGTGGCGAACAACACCCCAAACGCAACTGAGATGGCCATGGGTTTTACGAACTGGGCCTGAATGGCGGTTTCGAGCTGTATGGGTGCAAGGCCAACAAACGTTGTGATCGAGGTAAGCACCACGGGACGGAAGCGCCTTACCGCGCCATTGACGACCGCCTCCTGAAACGACTCGGCTGCCTGCTTCATGCGCTGGTTGACGTGATCCACCAGCACCAAGCTATCGTTCACAACGATACCTGTCAGCCCTATCATTCCTATCATGGATAAGACACTGATGTCGTTGCCCAGAACGAGATGCCCCAGTATCGCGCCGATCAGTCCAAAGGGAATGACCGCCATAATAATAAGCGGTTGTGCATAGCTGCGCAGTGGGATGGCCAGCGCTGCGTAAATGACCAGCAGAATAGTGACGAATCCCAGCTCCAGTGAGCGGGTTGACTCCGCCTGTGCCTCCGCTTCGCCCGCCAGACGGTGGGTGACTCCTGGGTAGGCTGAAAGGATGTCCGGTAGCAACTCTTGGACAATGACCTGATTGACCTGATCAGGTTCCACCACTGACTTGTCGACATCCGCCAGCACGTTCACCACGCGCTGTCGGTTGAATCGATTGATCTCGCTGACGCCAATTCGTTCAACAGCGCTTCCTACCACATCGAAAGGGACTCGGCCCTGCCCCGGCACGTCGATCCACAGGGAGCGCAGTGCTTCCAGTGAGTCGCGCTGATCTTCAGGTAGTCGGACATAGACTCGTACTTCATGCCGACCTCGCTGGAGACGCTGCACCTCGGCACCGAAGAATGCCTGTCGAACCTGTCGCGCCAACTCGACCTGACCGAGGCCCAGGGCTTCGCCCTCGGGCGTAATCTGGATGTCCAGTTCCGGTCCACCGCCGTTGAAGGTATCTCTAACATCCGAAACACCGGCGAATTCCAACAGCCCCAACTTCAGCTCATTCGCCGCAGCTCTCAAGTTGTCAAGATTATCGCCACCGAGCTCCACGTCAATTGGAGAACCTGACGGTCCTGCGTTGGCATCAAAGTCCAGCGACTGAACACCGGGCAGTTCACCCAGCGCCTCGCGCATCCAACCCGCGAGCTCGACCGACGTGATGTCCCTCTGAGTGCTGTCGATCAGATCAACATCGACCCTTGCCCGCGTGTCTTCGTTCGATACAGTCAGCAGTTCTTGCACCACATCGCGGTCGATGCCCGTTTCCTGCCGATAGCGTTCGTTCAGCGAATAGGCAGCGCCCTCGATCTGGATCGCATAGTCGTGGGTTTTCTGCCAGGGCGTACCATTGGGCATCCGCAGATTGACGGCGATGTTGTCCGACGGGACGTTCGGGAAGAAAACAAAACGAACGATCCCGCCCGGTACGAGTGACACGCAGATCAACCAGACCCCAACGAATAGGGCCAGACAGAGGTAACGATAATCAATAGCCGCTAACAGTAGTGGCCTATAGATCCGCTCACTGAAGTTGCGCATTCCACTGGAGGAGGCTGACTGAAGTGCGACGAACCTGCGCGCAATCGGATTCTTCGGAGGCTGGGTCTGGCTGATCTTCAAATGGCGCAGGTGCGCCGGCAAGATGAGCTTGGTTTCCAGCAGTGAAAACAACAGGCTGAGGATGACAACAGGCACGATGACCGAGATGAGGCGACCGATACCTTCGGTCAAAAGCCCCGCAGGCGAAAATGCCACCATGGTGGTCAGAGCACCGAATACGGTAGCCACCGTCACCCGCTTGACGCCCCGAACAATGCTGTCTACCCCATCGCGTTCATCCTCGAGCTGAGCAAAAGCGCTCTCGGCCGTAACGATGCCGTCGTCGACCAGCATGCCTAGCACTAGGATAAAACCAAACACGGAAAAAATGTTGATCGACATGTCAACGAAGGGCAGGTTCATCACCAGTAGTGCACCGAGGAATGAAAATGGCACACCAAGAATGACCCAAAAAGCGAGCGACGTATTGAGGAACAGCGCCAGGGTGATCATCACCAGGACTGCACCCTGCACCGCACTCTTTAGCATCAGATTGATGCGACCTTTTAGTATGACGCTACGATCCGCCCAGGCCGATAGGGCGACACCTGGCGGCATTTCACCGCGCTTGGCGTCCACAAACTGTCTTATATCGTCGGTCATCGCCAGAACGTCTTCATCGCCCACACGATCAACGATGAGTGTGACTGATCGCCTGCCGTTGTGCCTGGAGAGCGTTGGCTGATCCACAAACCCATCTCGTACCGTGGCGACGTCATTGAGGCGAAGAACGGTACCATCGCTGCGGGTGATCAGATTCAATAATTCGAAGTCTTCCGCCGTATACGCCTGACCGACCGATCGAATGGTCACAGACTCGTTACCGGTGCGAATCTTGCCGCCAGGCAAGTCCCGTGAACGCAGCTGGATAGCCTGCACTACATCGTCGAAAGTCAGACCGTATCGCTGCAGGTCGTTCTCAGAGACCTCGATAGCAACTTCGTAGTCTCTCACCCCGTCGATGCTGACCTGGCTGATACCCGGGATGGCCAACAACTCGTCTCGCAGCTCGTCAGCGATTTCCTTGAGCTGGGATTCTGACAAATCCCCGTAGATGGTGAGGTTCATGGCCCTTGTCCGAGAGAGCAGCTCCTCGACATTGGGCTCCTCCGCATCAATGGGGAAGGTGCTGATGCCGTCGACTTTTGTCTTTATCTGGACCAGTGCCCGAGACATGGGCGTGCCAGGGAGCATCTTAACGGTAACTTCACCCATACCCTCTCGAGCTACGGAAGATATCTCGTCTACATCGACGACGGTAAGCAGTTCCTCTTCCAGAGTGCGTAGGATCCCCGCCTCGACTTCTTCGGGTGAACTGCCCGGGTAGGGTACCGTGATAAGGACCTCTTCGCTGGGGAAGGTTGGAAAGACCTCTTTGGTGATATCGCCTATTGCCGCTAGCCCGCCAATCATGATGGTGATCATCAGCAGGTTGGCTGCCACCGGGTTATTGGCCATCCAGGCTATAACACCGCGCTCTTGTCCTGACGCTGTGTTCATATGCTTGCGCGCACAGTCATGCCGTCGACCATCAGACCGAGGCGGTTGGTCACGACTCGATCACCGCTGCTGAAACTACCTGAGACGATGACACTGTCGGCCTCCTGGCGCAGCAGGTAGACGTAAAGTCTTTCCAGATGACCGTCCCGCACGAGGTATACGTACTCACCTTCGTGCAATGCCGGGCGCGGCAGACGGACTGCGTTTTCGATGGTGGTACCGAAGAAACTGGCTTCCACGAACAGCCCCAGGGTAAAAGGCTCGGAATGACGACTTGTATCGTAAGGCTGGTCGACCTGGGCAACCAGGAACGATACTCGGGTTTGCTCGTCCACTCTGCGCTCAAGGCGCACAAGTCGAGCTCGCCACTCTTCAGTCTTACTACCTAGTGTCGCTACCAGGTCGGCCTCCGGCCACTGACCATTGGCTTGCTCACCGGCAATCACAAACGGCACGTCAGCGCCAACAATCGGTAATCGGACCTCTGCAACGTCAGTGCTGAGTAGGCGCATGAGTGGCGTGCCTGTTTGTACGTATTGTCCAAGATCCACCTGTTTGCTGTCGACAATTGCGTCATAGGGGGCGCGGATTTCTGTGTCTGCCAGGTCGCGCTCTGCCTGCGAGAGGCGATCTTTGGCGGCGGCCAGCTGTGCCTCGGCTTCGGCAATGGCCGCTTTGCGAACAATGGCCACCACCTCGGCCAGAGCCAGCTCCGCCGTGGCGACAGCGGCGCGGGCGTCAGATAGGGCCACTTCGTAGTTGATTGGATCGATGCGCAATAACAGCTGTCCTTCTGAAACCAGTTCGCCCTGCAGGAATCCAGGGTCGACCCATACCACTCGGCCTGATACCTCACTGACCAGATCGATGCTGCGAAGCGGTCTGACCACACCCCTCGAGTGGATGGTAACGGCGACCGGCCCCGGATTGACCTCCAGTACCTCTACGGAAGGGGGTGGTGCCGCTGATCCGCGCCGCGGGACATCGTCGCGGCTAGACGCCAGGCTATAGGCAATGGCAAGGGCGGCGGCAATCAGCGCGAAGGGCAGCAACAAGTTTTTGACCGTTCTGGTCATGACGTGCATTCGACTCCTGTTGGCGGGCGAATTGGGGACCAGGCGGGGGTGCAGAGCGCTGGCTAGCTCGGCCTTCCGGTTCCCCAGCCGGCAGAAGATCGAGCGGCTTAGTGTCTAGTCTCAGAGTACCGCGTCCGATGATCTCATTGTAACGAAATCTGGTGTTAGAGCAGCGTTAAGAAATGTAAAACTCGTATCGGAGTCTAGCGCCTAAGGCAAAAAGGCAGTAGCCGTCAATACTGGTGACCATAAAGGTCGCCGCCGTCGTCGCGGCATGCATAGTGCATAAGTGTGGCTGGTTTTTCATCAAAGCGCTTTTCCCTCCGCCGTAGGTGAATGAAATCCTGACCTCTAGCGTTACTCATCGCTAGGGCCAGCGCCGACTAAGCCCTTTGCCAAGATCTGTTTACTGCCCTGTTGATCTCGAAGCGCTGCGATCTAAGACCCTAGGCATACACTGAGGGGACCAGGGAATTATTGCTTGCATTTAATTAGACAGGCAGCTAATATTGTATTTAATTAGCTGCCTGTCTAATAAAAATAGAACCGATCATGCAAAGAGGTTTGCAGACTATGTCCCATGAACAGCTAGCGGTAGGCCAGATCCGGCCCCTTACACAAGACGAAATCGAGCACTACAAAGCATATGGTGTTGTGCATTTGCCAGGCATTCTCGATCCAGATTTGGTCAGTCGTATGGAAAACATCTTTATGGAAGTGATGGATACTGAATCCAGCAGCCTGGCTAACTCCGACTTTGGCGAGTTGGCCAAGGGCCTGGAAGCTGAAGGCCTCGAAATCTTGACTGAAAAAAATGGTCGAGACGATGAGATACCCAACCTAGAGAAAGGCAAATTCAAAGCGGGTAGTTTCAACTGCCTCAACTACCCGTCCCTGAATGCACTTGGAAAACAAGCTCCCTTTGGGCAGATAGCGGCCGAATTGATGGGTTCCAGCCGTATCTGCTTCTACGGTGACCAGCTTTTTTGGAAACAGCCTAACTCCCTACAGCGCACGGCCTTCCATCAGGATGCCACATACTTTCATCATCAGGGGGATCAGTGTTGTACCTTTTGGATGCCGATGGAAAAAGTGGACAAGGAAAATGGCATGATGGGTTATGCCCGAGGCTCCCATTTAGGCGGTTTTTACAAGCCAAACCTGTTTGTCAGCCAGGCCTCTTTCCCTGGCTCTGAAGGGGATCCCCTGCCCGACGTTGAAGGCAATGAAGAGAAATTTGATGTGGTGTACTACCCCGCAGAAGCAGGGGATATCATCGTTCATCACGTAAAAACCTGGCATGGATCAACTGGTAATGCCAGCGCAACGCGGCACCGTCGAGCGTTGACCCTGCGTTATCTGGGCGATGATATTCGCTACCTGGAACGCCCGGGTACGCCACCAGACTCACCGAAGAGTGCCACCCTGAAAAATGGCGACCCCATAGACTGTGATGAGTTTCCACTGATGTGGACTCGTGAGAAGGGTTTTCTCGGCTAAGCTAAAGCGACCTATCCCTTCTTGGCGAAAACTGTAATATCCTGCGAGGCTCAGAAGTTGTTTGAGCCCGAAGTGAAAAGTCAGGAAATCACTCGTCGACCCGGTCGCCCCCAAAACCATGAAGCAGCCGTGTCTCGCGAACAAATCCTTGACGCTGCCATCAACGCATTTGCAGCATCAGGTTTCGAAGCGATGTCCATCCGGGCACTGACTCGCGAGTTAAATGTAAGCCACGGCCTCGTTCACCACTACTTTCGCTCTAAACGCGAACTCTGGGATGCCTGTGTGGATGTCTATTTTCGCGCACTGCGAGATAAGATGATTCAGCTTGCACCAGCGCCGGATAAATCCGTCTCTCCCGCGGAAGCTGCGCGCGAGTTTATCCGCGTTTCAGTAAGACTCTCGGCGCGATTTCCTGGCTGCGTGCGAATACTGCTGGATGAAGGTGCGCAGGGAGGAGAGCGCCTTGATTATCTGATGTCGGAGTATCTGGATCCCGTCGGCAAGGCGTGGGTGGATGCCATCGAACAACTTGACGAGAGTGCAGGCATTCAGGCCCCTGATGCCAGGACACTGTTTTTCCTGATCACATTCGGTGGCTCCATACCCTTTTGCGCTCCGGCCTTATCTGAATATTTTGACGGTGAACCTCTACAGTCTGAAGAGGCCATTGAACGCCAGGCGGATTTGGTGGCCAACTTGCTGGTTGATGGGATTCGAGCGCGGCCTTAAACCCAATAGGACGGCATGATCAATCAGCTTGCTGTACAAAGGCTGTGAGAAAAATCCGGCGTTGAACATGCCATAGTCCAACCCATCAACTTGCAAAATGCGCATCCAGTTTATCCAGGGCAGCTAAGCCTTTCTTCACCTTGCCAGACGATGCGAGCGCGCGGAAACGGACTTCCGCATCGAACTCCGCGAGCGCTTGCGTAGACAGTTCTTCCATTAACTTGTTAATGCTGATCTTGCGCTTCGCGGCCAGCGCTTTTAGTCGCTCATGTTTATCATCTGGCAATCGTACTGTTAACGTTCCCATAACTACTGGCCTCTCAATAACGCTGATGGAGTCAAGATACGCAGCTGATCAAACATAAGCTCTGCCTGCCCAAAATCCTTCACATTGTTGGTGACAATCGCCTGCGCATTTCCTGCAAGCGCAAGTTCTACCAGAAAATTGTCATCTGCATCGCGTAAGTTAGGGCGCCATAAATAGTAAATGGGCACCCATCTGCACACCGCATACAGCGCCTCCATCAAGTCACGCAACTCACGCTCCGTGAGAGGTGTTGCGCGCCGTATAGCCTGCCGTGAGCTCACTGCTTCATACTCATGAAAGAGTGTTGTACTGATCAAAGGCCGGTATTCGCCCATTAGGCATTGACGCAGCACCTCTCGGCTCGCGCCTCGCTTACCAATGAGGGCGCTTACGACTACGCTAGTGTCGACAACAATGTCTTTAGCCACGACCAATGATAGCATATATGCTATCGTCTTCTAAATCATCCATAGGTTTCGCAAAACCAAACTTGGCAAAAAATTGTAGACTAAGGCGAATCATCATGTGTCACCGGAGCAACCCCTCAACCGAATTACCGTAATTATCAAAATGCAGTGATCACGAAAATGCTAGGGCGTATTTCACAAGTCTAAGCCCTTCCAAAGTGAAGACGCCACCTGAAGCCGTCTCGGCATCAGTACGAAAGCACCCGATCAAGGAACGCAAATGATCTAGGACAATTTGACTAACTGTTTGCCTCTGCTCTCACCATTCACCATACGCATAAACGCTTCGGGCAGGTGATTAAACCCCTCGATGATGTCCTCATCTGCTTTGAGTTCACCGCTGTGCAGCATGGCGGATAGGGCGCGCTGAAACTCCTCCAGCCTGTGCAGGTAATCACCGTAGAGAAATCCCTGCTTTTTTATGCGCCGGGAGAGAATGATATTGTTATCGCGCCGGCCGATATCTTGCCGTGTGTCTTGCAAATGCGAAAGGCCCATGCGTCCGACCACGGCGATGCGAGCCCCTATGTTATAGAGATCCAGCAGCGCTTCGGAGATATCGCCCGAGGTATTGTCAAAGTAACAATCGACACCCTCGGGACACACCGCGGCGAGCTCCTCGGCCAACTCCTGCACCGATTTATTCCGGTAGCTGATCACAGCGTCATAGGGGAAGCGATCCAGCGTTGCGCGAGCCTTGTCGTCGGTACTGACAATGCCTACGATTCGACAGTCCGTTGCGGCGGCGAGTTGAGAGGCGATTGAGCCGACAGAACTGGCGGCGGAGGAAATCACAAGCGTTTCACCCGCTCGCGGTTGGCAGATCTCTTTCAGTGCAAAATACGCGGTGCCACCGGAATTGCCGAGCACGCCCAGGTACCAGCTGGGCGAGACTCCATCGATGGTGATCACCGCGCCGCCTGATGCGAGATCGGCGATTACGTATTCCTGCATACCGAACAAACCGATACGAAACTGGCCCGTCGATGCCTGCGCACATCCGGACTCGATAACCTCCGCCACGCAGAAGGCATGCATTAGGTCGCCCGGTTGAATGCCTGCTGCATAATTCTGCTCCGGGCGCAGGCGTGACACCAGAGCCGGGTCCATAGAGATATAGTGGATCTTCAGCAGGAATTCGCCATCCTTCGGATCTTCCAGAGGGGTTTCACGAAAGCTGAAGATATCCGCTGTGGGTCTGCCGCTAGGGCGTTGCTGCAGTATCAATTGACGGTTGATTTTGTTCATGGGGAACCTCTAAGTATTGCCGTTGCGAACACGCCAAAAAGAAGCGCGTAAAGCCCGCCATAACTCTGTGGCTGAGGCCGCAACTACCGGTGTCGAGCGTGACGGCGAGCCGGGGCCGCGCTAATGATCAGTTCTGCTACTGATTCGACCGGTGGTCTTCGCTGCGTTTGAATATCTTCGAGGTGAGTCAGGAAACCAGCGCAGCCGAATGCGCCCCATCCACGGGAAGGACCACACCGTTAACAAACGAGGCCGCGTCGGAGGCCAGCATGGCAATTGGCGCGACAAGCTCTTCAATCTCGCCCGCTCGCCTTGCAGGGGTGCGTGAGAGAAAAGCCTGACCGTGTTCTGAGTTGAGAAATTCAGAGGTAATCTCGGTCACGAAGTAGCCGGGCGCGATGGCATTGACCCGAATGCCGTATTTGCCTAAATCCAGCGCCATGTTCCGGGTTAGTTGCACCACCGCACCCTTGGAGGAGGCATAGGCGGTTTGGTTGAGCTGTGCACCTAGCCCCAGAATCGAGGCGATATTGATGATGCTGCCTTTTGCATTAGCTTCGACCATACGTTTGGCCGCTTCCTGGGCAACTTTCCACGCGCCTTTGAAATTGGTGTTCATAGCAAAATTGACGGCATCATCGGTGGTCTTGAGAAACGAGCGTGCATCGGCGACACCGGCATTGTTAATCACCACGTCGACAACCCCAAAAACGCGTTCGGCTTCATCCAGAGCTGCGGCGATAGAATCGCGATCGGTCACATCCAGGTTCACGGCCAGTGCACTACCGCCCTCGGACTGAATATCGGATATCAGTTCCTCTAGCCTTTCTATACGCCGAGCTCCCGCGACTAAATTGGCGCCACCTCTGGCGAGCCCGCAGGCAAGGCCGTAACCAATGCCGCTGCTGGCGCCGGTTAGCAAAATATTCTTACCTTCGATCGAAACTAGATTGCTGCTCATATTGGATACCTCTGTAGATAGCGTGTCCGCTGCGTTGATTGGTAAATATGCACGCGTTGCACTACGCCTGTTCTGATACCGGTACCGACGATCATAGTCCGCAGATCTCTGATAGTGATGGCCCTGGAATCTCAGGCGGCGGTGGCGCCATGACCTCGCTGCGAAACACTTCGCGGCTGTGAAGGGCATCGAACCAGTTCCCTACATGTGGATGCAATTGATGCAATGGATAGCCCGCTGCCAGCAGGCGAACCGAGTAGATGTACCAG
>JBCDFM010000038.1:0-22879 GCA_039178015.1 Pseudomonadota bacterium | reverse complement strand
GCGCTAATGAAGGATCCGGAGCTGACCATAGATGAGCTGATGGAGCATATTCCTGGGCCGGATTTTCCTACCGCTGGCATTATCAATGGTCGGGCGGGCATTATTCAGGCCTATCGCACTGGCAGGGGGCGAATCTATGTGCGAGCTCGCGCCGAGATCGTGCAGGATGAAAAGCGCGGCAAAGAAATCATTGTTATTCATGAATTACCTTACCAGCTCAATAAGGCCAGATTGATCGAACGCATTGCAGAACTGGTAAAGGAAAAGAAGATAGAGGGTATTACCGAGCTGCGTGATGAATCTGACAAAGACGGTTTGCGGGTTGTAATCGAGTTACGCCGCGGAGAGATTGGTGACGTGGTTTTGAACAACCTATATGCACAGACAGGATTGCAGTCTGTCTTTGGCATCAACATGGTTGCACTGGTAGATGGCCAGCCGCGCACACTTAACCTGAAGGAGATTCTTGAAGCCTTCATCCGCCATCGCCGAGAAGTGGTTACCCGTCGCACCGTGTTCTTGCTGCGTAAAGCGCGCGAACGGGGACATATTCTCGAGGGCCTGGCGATCGCGCTCGCGAACATCGACCCCGTAATCGAATTGATCAAGGCTTCTCCCAGCCCCTCTGAGGCGAGAGAGAAGTTACTGGCTAAACCCTGGGCGCCGGGCGACGTCACTGGCATGTTAGAACGCGCTGGTGCCGACGCGTGCCGGCCTGAGGATCTCGATACCCGGTTCGGGTTACATGGGGGCGAATACCATCTGTCGCCAGTGCAGGCTCAGGCAATTTTGGAATTGCGGCTGCATCGACTCACGGGGCTTGAGCACGAAAAACTGCTGAACGAATACCAAGAAAAACTGCGCGAGATAGCGGATTACCTGGAAATCCTGTCCGACCCAGAGCGTCTGAAATTGGTGATCCGAGAGGAATTGGAAGAAGTTGTTACTGATTTTGGCGACGAGAGGCGGACGGAAATTACTGCATCGCAACACGATCTCACCGTCGAAGATCTGATTACCGAGGAAGATCGCGTAGTCACTATCTCGCACGGAGGCTATGCCAAGACGCAACCGCTATCCGATTATCAGGCCCAACGTCGCGGCGGTATGGGCCGATCAGCGACGGCGGTGAAAGACGAGGATTTTGTTGAACATCTGTTAATTGCCAGCACTCATGCCACGATTCTGTGTTTCTCCAATCTCGGGAAGGTTTACTGGCTAAAGGTGTTCCATATACCGTTGGCGGGCCGCAATTCGCGCGGTCGCCCCATGGTCAATCTTTTGCCACTTGAGGAAGGCGAACGCGTGACCTCGATATTACCTGTGAATGAATATACCGAGGGGCACTACATCTTTATGGCTACTGCCAACGGTACCGTCAAAAAAACCGCACTTACTGATTTTGCCAGGCAGCGGAGTGTGGGTCTGCGGGCGCTGGAGCTGGATGATGACGATGTGTTGGTCGGTACCGCGATTACGGATGGTAGCTGCGACGTCATGCTCTTCAGTAGTGAAGGTAAGGCGGCTCGCTTCGCCGAATCGGACGTTCGCGCGATGGGACGCACGGCGCGCGGGGTGCGTGGTATCCGCCTCGCTGAAGGCCACACGATGATATCGCTGATCATTCCACAGGCGAACGGCAAGGTGCTTAGTGTTAGTGAAAATGGCTACGGTAAGCGTACGGAAATGGAAGAGTTTCCGCGCAAGGGCAGAGGTAGCAAAGGCGTGATAGCCATGTCTACCAGCGCGCGCAATGGACGTCTGGTCGGTGCGGTGCAGGTATTTGATGGCGACGAGCTTATGCTGATATCCAATCTGGGCACCATGGTACGCACGCGCACCGATGAGGTGTCGGTGTTGGGCCGCAACACACAGGGTGTTCGGGTAATTCGCACCAAGCACAGTGAAGTTCTGGTTGGTGTGGAGCGAATCGATGAACCCTCGCCAGATGCAGAAATTCTTGTGGCGGATGAATCTGAACCTGCAGCAGGCAATCCGGCTGATAGCGTAGTCGATGACGATGGTGAGGAGTCGAATCCGCAGTAGGCGGCAACACCCTGCCAGTTGAGGAATGCAACAACCATGAGTCGTAATTTTAATTTTTGTGCGGGGCCAGCTGCATTACCTGAGCCCGTTTTAGAGACTGCTCGAGAAGAGATGCTCGACTGGCATGCCAGCGGTTTGTCGATTATGGAGATGAGCCATCGCAGCCCGGAGTTCGTCAGTGTTGCCGCGCGCGCTGAAAAACTGCTACGTGGCCTGCTGGATGTGTCAGACGACTACGCTGTGCTGTTTTTGCAGGGAGGTGCCAGCAGCCAGTTCTCCGCCGTACCGCTGAATTTGTTGGGCGACTATCACAGTGCAGATTATGTCAATACGGGTCAGTGGTCGAAGAAAGCCATTGCCGAAGCTAAGCGCTATGCAGACGTCAATGTGGCGGTTACGGCTGAAGATACCGGGTTTTCTGCGATACCTCCTTTCGACAGTTGGCAGCTTGATCCCCAAGCAGCCTATCTTCACTACACACCGAATGAAACCATTGGCGGCGTGGAATTTTTCTGGACGCCGCAGACACAGGTGCCGCTGGTAGCGGATATGTCATCCACTATTCTTTCAAGGCCGATTGATGTCAGTGCTTTTGGAATGATCTACGCGGGTGCTCAAAAGAATATCGGGCCTGCAGGTTTGACCCTGGTCATCGTTCGACGAGATCTACTGGGTCGCGCGAGTAAGCGTTGCCCGGCAATGCTCAACTGGCAGCTCGCAGCAGACAGCGATTCAATGTATAACACGCCGCCAACCTTCGCCATTTACCTGGCTGGGCTCGTATTCGAGTGGCTACAGGAACTGGGCGGACTGGAGGAGATGGCCGTTATAAATCAACGCAAGGCTCAGAAGCTCTATGCTGCGATCGACGGCAGTGCGTTTTATGCAAACCCGGTGGAGCACGCCAGTCGTTCCTCGATGAACATCCCGTTTACACTCAGAGACGACAATCTGGATAAAACGTTTCTGGAAGAATCAGAGAAAGCAGGCCTGCTCAACTTGAAAGGACATCGATCTGTTGGCGGCATGCGCGCAAGTATCTACAACGCGGTGCCTGAGAGTGCCGTGGATGCGCTGATTGCCTTTATGCAGGACTTCGAGCGTCGCAAAGGATAATCGCAGTGAGCGAATCAGACGATACAAGAGACCTCGAACAGGTCAGAGCGGACATCGACAATATCGATAAGGAAATTCAGGCGCTGATCTCTCGTCGCGCAGAATGTGCACAGCGTGTTGCTGCGATTAAGCTGGAGGAAGTGGACGCTTCGATCAGCGCTTCCGACGCCGATGCAGAGGTTGTTTACTATCGTCCTGAACGCGAGGCTCAAGTATTGCGACGCATCATTGAACGCGACACCGGCCCACTGGCTGGCGACAGTGTGGCCCATGTGTTTCGCGAAATCATGTCGGCCTGTCTTGCTTTGGAGCGGCCACTGCAGGTTGCCTACCTTGGACCAGAGGGTACGTTTACACAGCAGGCAGCCAACAAGCATTTCGGTCATGCCGCTGTCTGCGTGCCCCAGACAACAATAGATACTGTGTTCGCGCGCGTGGAGTCAGGTGAATGTAACTACGGTGTTGTACCTGTGGAGAATTCCACTGAAGGCATGGTTAGCCACACGCTGGATAATTTTATGGACTCGCCTTTGAAAATTTCCGGTGAGGTAGAGGTTCGTATTTCACATCAGCTGTTGGTCGCGGCAGATACTAAAGACACTGATATTCATCGAATATGTGCCCATCAACAGGCATTGGCTCAGTGTCGCAATTGGCTGGATCGCCATTACCCGGGGGTCGTGCGTGACGCCGTCAGTAGTAACGGCGAAGCGGCGAGATTGGCCTCCGTCACTCCGGGTCTTGCGGCTGTGGCCAGCGAGATGGCGGCCCAGCGATACAAACTACGCAGAGTCGCGCGCAACATAGAAGACTACGCCGATAATACAACGCGTTTTCTGGTGATAGGCCGCGAGGAGGTAGCACCCAGTGATGCTGACAAAACTTCCATCATAGTTGCCAGCCGCAATAAGCCTGGAGCCCTTTACTCGCTGCTGGATCCGTTTCGAAAACGGGACGTAAGTCTGACGCGTATTGATACCCGGCCTTCCAAAACAGAAAAGTGGGCCTACGTTTTTTTCATTGAATTCGAAGGTCATCTTCAGGAGCAGAAGATAGGTGAAATTCTGCATGATCTGGAAGAACAGTCTATTTTGCTGAAGCCGTTAGGGTCCTACCCCAGAGCCGTTCTCTGAATATGAGTCATTCTGTGGAATCGATAGCCGTACTCGGTCTTGGGCTGATTGGTGGCTCGCTGGCTCGAGCGCTGCGCCAAAATGGCTTCGCGCGTCGTGTCGTTGGTTACGGTCGTCGACAGCGGTCGCTGCAAATAGGCATGGAACTGGGAGTCATAGACAGCTTTACGCTGGACTTGGATGAAGTCTTGGACCAGTGCGATATGGTGGTAATCGGAGCGCCCACGCTCGTGGCTGCGGAGCTGGTTAAGTCTATTTTCACCAAACTCCCAGGTAGGGTAACGGCGCCAGTTATCACGGATGTGGCCAGCGTGAAAGGCAATCTGAAAGTGGCCGCGTTAGAGAGCATGTCGACCTTCCCTCCAAATTTGGTACTAGCCCATCCTATCGCGGGTTCCGAGAAAAGCGGGGTTGAAGCCTCCAGCGCTGATTTATTTTTGAACCATAGAGTGATCCTGACGCCTGAAGAATCCAATAGCGTGGAGGCTGTGGAGTTGGTTTGTGCTATGTGGAGAAGTGTCGGTGCTGAAGTAGTCAAAATGTCGGTGGCCGAACATGACAAGGTGCTTGCGGCAACAAGTCATTTACCACATATGCTTGCGTATGCGCTGGTAGATGCACTCGCCAGTGCCGAGGCGAATGAGGATATCTTTCGTTTTGCGGCAGGGGGATTTCGCGATTTTACGCGTATTGCATCCAGTGACCCTGTGATGTGGCGCGATATCGCCATTGCGAACCAAACAGCGCTACTGCAATCGATTGATATGTTCGCGGCCCATCTCGCAGACCTGCGCACAGCCGTCGCCGACGCCAATGGCGATCAGCTGCACGCCACCTTTGAACGCGCCAAAGCGGCGCGAGACCAATTCGCAATAGACATGGCTGGCCGCAATCAGCGCAAGCGGGGCTGAGATAACAGTGGACTATATACTCTTACCCGGTGGTGTGGTTTCAGGCGAACTGAGACTGCCAGGGGATAAATCCATCTCCCACAGGTCTATTATGCTCGGCGCTCTGGCTCGAGGCACAACGCAGATCACCGGGTTTTTGGAAGGGGAGGATGCCTTGGCCACGGTGGCCGCCTTCCGTGCGATGGGCGTCGAAATTGAGGGCCCAGTCGGGGGTGAGGTGGTGGTGCATGGAGTAGGGCTGCACGGCTTGAATGCGCCCGCATTCGCCTTGGATCTGGGAAACTCCGGTACCAGTATCAGGCTGATGTCGGGATTGATGGCGGGGCAGTGGTTTGATTGTGAGCTCACCGGCGATGAGTCCCTGCGAGGTCGACCGATGGGCCGTGTAATTGAGCCACTCTCACAGATGGGCGCTCGTATCGGTGGCGTAAATGGTGACAAACCTCCCCTGTTCATCGAGGGCGCGCAGGCGCTGAACGGTATCCACTATGACTTGCCAATGGCCAGCGCTCAGGTGAAGTCCTGCGTGCTGCTGGCGGGCCTGTATGCCACTGGTATGACCTCAGTGCGGGAGCCTGCGCCAACGCGCGACCATACCGAGCGTTTACTGCGGGGCTTTGGTTACGATGTCAAAACAGATGGTCCTGTTGTGTCTTTGAGCGGTGGTGGCAGCCTGCGCGCCACTTCTATCGAGGTACCCGCCGATATTTCCTCTGCAGCCTTTTTTCTCGTGGCCGCCAGTATCGCCCCCGGGTCAGATCTGTTGCTCACGCACGTCGGTGTGAACCCGACACGTACCGGTATAATCAATATCCTGCGTTTAATGGGGGCGGACATTTCATTGCATCACGAGCGTGAGGTCGGCGGTGAACCTGTGGCGGATATTCGTGTTAAATATGCACCGCTAAAAGGAATAGAAATTCCGGCCGAGCAGGTTCCTTTGGCGATTGACGAATTCCCTGCCCTTTTTATCGCGGCAGCCTGTGCGAAGGGATCTACCCTGCTGCGCGGTGCACGGGAGCTACGCGTCAAAGAGAGTGATCGTATCGCCGCGATGGCCGAAGGTTTGTCGACCCTAGGTATTGAAAATGAAGTCCTCGATGATGGTATCGTTATTCAAGGCGGTGTGCTTGGCGGCGGTAGCGTTCGTACTTATCACGACCATAGGATAGCAATGTCATTTGCGATTGCAGCGCTGAGGGCGCAGCGCGAGATTCGCGTATGTGATTGTGATCATGTGGCGACATCCTTTCCAGAATTCGATGCCACTGCCAGGCGCGCGGGGCTGCAGCTGACTACGGTATCCGGATAAACTGTGAGTGAAGCACCTGTTATTACGGTCGATGGGCCCAGCGGCGCAGGTAAGGGCACGATCAGTCATCTACTCGCTCAGCGGCTAAAATGGCATCTACTCGATAGTGGCGCGCTTTATCGGGTGACAGCGCAAGCCTGTCTGCAAGAGCGCGTAAGCTGGGATGACGAGCAGGCAGTCTGCGCCGTGGCCCGACACCTCGATGTCAGCTTTTCGGCCGCTGACAGTGGCGAAGTGCTGGTAGCTTATAAAGGCGAGGATGTAAGTGCCGCCATACGCACCGAAGAGGGCGGCAGGGGTGCTTCCAAAGTGGCTGCAATTGCATCGGTGAGAGAAGCCCTTCTGGCGCGTCAGCGCGAGTTTCAGCGCCCCCCTGGTCTGGTTGCTGACGGTCGGGATATGGGCACGGTGGTTTTCCCTTATGCAGCCCTCAAAATCTTCCTCACCGCGAACGCCGAGGAGCGTGCGCACAGACGCCATAAGCAGTTGATTGCAAAGGGAGAAAGTGTTAGTCTCGCGCGCCTTCTTGAGGACATAGAGGAACGCGACGAGCGCGATAGTCAGCGAGCTGTATCCCCCCTTGTTCCCGCGGAAGATGCCATCGTCATTGACAGCAGTCACACATCGATACAGCAGGTTGTGTCGCAAGTGATGCTCATGGTGGGCGACCGGGGTCTCCAGACCCCGTAGGGCGAACACCCAGAACGTGATGGCAACACAGGCTGTCGTCTGCACGAAATCCAGTCTCAGTGCCGAAAGACAGTTAACGTGACATGACCCGGACCGGCTGGAGGTGCGGTTAGCGGCGCGTCAGCGCCCATCATTTTTGCAGGTAATGTGTAATGAGCGAATCTTTCGCCGAATTGTTTGAAGAAAGTCTGAAAACGGTCGACATGAAGCCCGGTGCGATTGTCACAGGGGTTGTGATCGATATTGATAATGAATGGGTGACCGTTCACGCTGGTCTGAAATCCGAAGGTGTGATCCCGCGAGCGCAGTTCAATGATGCCAGCGGCGAGTGCACGCTAAGCATCGGTGACGAAGTGCAGGTAGCACTTGAGACCGTCGAAGATGGCTTTGGCGAAACAAAGCTGTCACGCGAAAAAGCGAAGCGTGCGGAAGCATGGAAAGATCTGGAAGCTGCCCATGCTGCCGACGAAATGGTGAAAGGTGTAATCAACGGTAAAGTGAAAGGTGGCTTCACCGTCGATATCAATACTATTCGCGCCTTCTTGCCAGGTTCTCTTGTCGATGTCCGCCCGGTGAGAGAAACCGTACATCTAGAAGGCAAAGAGCTTGAGTTCAAGGTGATCAAGCTGGATCAGAAGCGCAATAATGTGGTCGTATCTCGACGAGCAGTAATGGAAGAGGCCAACAGCGTAGAACGCGATGCTCTACTGGAATCACTGCAAGAGGGTATGTCGGTCAAGGGCGTCGTCAAAAACCTGACGGATTATGGTGCCTTTGTTGATCTCGGTGGCGTCGATGGTCTGTTGCACATCACCGATATGGCCTGGAAGCGCATTAAACACCCCTCAGAAATTGTTGAAGTTGGTCAGGAAATCGACGTCAAGATTCTCAAATTCGATCGCGAACGCAACCGTGTGTCGCTGGGTCTCAAGCAGCTTGGAGAAGATCCCTGGGTTGCTATCACCGGCCGCTACCCTGAAGGTAGTCGCGTTCAAGCTCGTATTACAAACTTAACTGACTACGGTTGCTTTGCCGAGTTGGAAGAGGGCGTGGAAGGCCTGGTGCACGTCTCCGAAATGGACTGGACAAACAAAAATGTGCACCCATCGAAGATCGTTCAATTAGGCGATGAAGTGGAAGTGATGGTGCTGGATATCGACGAAGAGCGTCGCAGAATATCCCTGGGCATCAAGCAGTGTCAGCAAAATCCCTGGGATGCTTTCGCCTCAACCTATAGCAAGGGCGCAAAAATTTCCGGCAACATCAAGTCTATCACTGACTTTGGCATTTTCATCGGGCTGGAGGGTAACATCGACGGCCTCGTGCACCTGTCGGATATCAGCTGGAATGAGACGGGTGAGGAAGCGGTCCGCAATTATAAGAAGGGCGATGAGATCGAGACCGTCATCCTTTCGATAGACCCTGAGCGCGAGCGAATCTCTCTTGGCATTAAGCAGCTTGAGGACGATCCTTTCGGAAATTACGTTGCCCAAAATGATCGCGGCTCCATTGTCTCTGGTGAAGTCACGGAAGTGGACGCCAAGACCGTTTTGGTGAAGTTGGCCGAAGAGGTGCAAGGCGTATTGAAGGCTTCTGACATCAGCCGAGACAAGGTGGATGATGCCCGCACACTATTTAAAGTGGGCGATACCGTGGAAGCGAAAATCATCGCTGTAGATCGTAAGAATCGCGGCCTGGCACTGTCCATTAAGGCGAAGGATTACGAGGATGAGCAAGAGGCTGTGAAATCCCTGAAGGAACAGGAGTCGGAAGTCACCTCTCCTGGCACCATTGGTGATTTGATCAAGGCTCAAATGGGCGACAATTAAGGCACCATTTACCGAGCCTTGGCGCTTGGAGAATGACCCCGAAAAGGCTCGCTTCGCGAGCCTTTTTTTATGTCAAAGTGTTTGTGGGAGCCACTAACACGGTGTTTGTCAGTTGTGAATAAGAAGCTTGTTGCAGCCTCTAGCTGGTGAAGTTTTCCTATATAAAATAACAACTTGCGAAATTGGTCGGCTCGGTTCACAATAGCGGTCAAGCTTGGAAATCGACAACAAAACCTCTGATTAAGGGGGCAAAATGACAAAAAGCGAGTTGATAGAAGCAATCGCGGCTCGACAGAGCCAGTTGTCCTCAAAGGACGTAGAACTGGCGGTTAAAACAGTACTAGAGCATATGTCACAAGCATTATCGGCAGGCGAGAGGATCGAGATTCGAGGCTTTGGTAGCTTCTCATTACACTTTCGCTCACCGCGACGCGGTCGAAACCCCAAGACCGGCGATTCTGTCGAACTAACTGGCAAGTATGTGCCCCATTTTAAACCCGGTAAGGAGTTGCGTGAGCGAGTGAACCTCGGCTTGCAGCTGGGTCTGTGATAGTGCGCTGTGCCTAGAGAGGCTCTATGAAGACGCTGCGCGTGCTACTCTACCTGGTCATCCTGGGAGCGGGTGTGACCTTGGGCGGCTTCTTCGCCGTTCAAAATATGCAGGCCGTACCACTGGATGTGCTGGTCTACACCTTCGAACCTCGCAGTCTCGCACTCTGGATCCTGATCGCTTTCGCACTGGGCGGGGTTCTGGGCCTGATTGTATCCTCCGCGTACCTGGTTCGCTCTGGAGCGGCTCTGCGCTCTTCGCGTCGCCAGCTTGACAAGGCGCGCACTGAACTTGCGCGTGAGAAGGGGCGCGGTACGGAACTGGTGGTTGGTGACTGATCTACTGTTCTTCAGTCTTTTCTTTCTGGCTATAGCCATAGGCTGGGTGTTGGGTCGGCGCTCGCTGGGAAAGTCGGTCGCCGATGACTATTTCGCGGGCGAGCAGGCGCGAAACAAGGCTGACTCTTCGAACACGCTGGGTATTTTGGCTGACGAACTGCCATCTGACGCAACCCAAACTCACAGGCGGATGGCCCTGGCTGCTCAGTTGCGTCTGCGTGGTGAAGTAGATAGCGCGGTAAAAGTGCATCGCGAGCTGCTTGAGACAGAAGCGCTACCGAGGCGCGATCACCATCAGATCCAATTGGAGCTTGCCAAGGACTTCATCAGCGCAGGTCTGCTTGATCGTGCGGAGCAGCTGCTGCTAGAGCTAGTTAAGGACGGCGACGAACAGTCCAACGCTGCTCGACACCAACTGCTCGATATTTACGAGGCCGAGCGGGATTGGAACCGTGCAATACATACTGCAGAAGCTCTGGTGTCTGCAGAAACCACATCAGCGACACCGGCAGATACAGAGTTCAAGAGTGCGATGCTCATCGCAAAACGGCTTGCCCATTATGCCTGTGAGCTAGGAGAGGAAAAGCAGCGCAAGGAAGATTTGGAATCGGCTCGTGATCTTTTCCGTAAAGCACTGCTATATGATTCAAAGTGCGTGCGTGCTTCACTCATGCTCGCGCAGCTAGAGTTGCGCGTCAACCGCGTTGATCAAGCCATAGAAGTGTTGCAACAGGTACGGAATCAGGATCCAGATTATGTACCGGAAACGGTGGATATGCTTACTCAGTGCTATCGCGCGCTAGGAGATGAAAACGCGCTGAAAGACTATTTGATGGATTGCCTTGCTCAGCATCCGACCGCGGGTCTCGTTTGTGCGATTGCGCGCGAGATCAAAATAAAGGAAGGCTCACGAGCAGCGACGGAGTTTTTGTCCAAGCAATTACTGCAACGCCCGTCGCTGCAGGGATTGTCGCAATTGATTCAATGGCAGCAGGAGGAGCACGGGACAGCGCTTTCTGCAGAACTTGAAGTCCTTGAGGTACTTGCGAATCGGCTGGCCACCGCCGGGCCAAACTATCGCTGCGGGCACTGTGGTTTTGCCGGCAAGCAACTACACTGGCACTGTCCCGGTTGCAAGCGCTGGGGTAGCATCAAAGCCATAGACAGTGCAGCCTGACTTGGTTTTGCCAGGCCTGTTTTCTCGCAAGGTGAGGGATATGCAGTGGAACAACGCATCATAGTCGCCCTTGATTTTGCAACTACTGGGTCGGCCCTGCATCTGGTCGATCAGCTTTCCCCTGATTTATGTCGTCTGAAGGTGGGTAAAGAACTCTTTACTCGCAGTGGCCCTCAGTTGGTGGAAAACTTGCAAAGCAGAGGCTTCGAAGTTTTTCTAGACCTCAAGTTCCACGATATTCCAAACACCGTGGCAGCTGCCGTGCGAACTGCAGCAGAACTTGGTGTGTGGATGGTGAATATCCATGTCGCAGGTGGCAGACGCATGATGGAGGCTGCGGCCGAACAATTGACGAACTTTCAACGGCCCCCCATGCTAATTGGGGTTACCGTTTTAACCAGTTTGTCTGATGAGGATCTCGCGGAGATGGGATACACACAAAGCGCTGCTGCGCGTGTAGAGCAACTTGCGGCCCTTGCTGCCGACAGCGGGCTTGATGGCGTTGTTTGCTCCGCGCTCGAAGTGAAATCTCTGCGTGTAGCGCGTGGCAATGAGTTTCGTCTGGTCACTCCCGGTATTCGACTGGCCGGTGATAAAACGGATGATCAGCGCCGCGTCGTTACGCCGGCCGAGGCCATTGCCATGGGATCTGATTATCTGGTGATAGGCCGCTCCATTACGGCGGCCACGGATCCTGTAGCGGTGCTGCGCAGCGTGCAGGCGGACATTCATTAATATCAAATACGGCCAGTGGGCTGGCTTCACTGGACGCGACTGCTAGACTTCTCCGCGGTACGGATGCCTGCAAGGATGCAGCAAGTCAAATGGAGATGACATCATGAGCAATTCACTTTCTTTGGTTCGTTCTTTACGGCCCACCTCTTCTCTCAGCAACACCTCGGCTAACGCTAACCTACTTGGCTTCAGAGCACTTACGTTCGCCGCCTGGGTGGTGGTTTTGGTGCTTGCTGGCGGCATGATTCCCCATGCAAGCTCGGTGGCGTTCGCTCAGGACGGCGAAGCACCTACACCGAACTCGGTCAATATTAATACGGCGGACGCCGATGCAATTGCATCAACCCTTAAAGGCGTTGGCAATGCCAGAGCACAGGAAATAGTCCGCTACCGTGAGCAATATGGTCCGTTTGTATCAGTGGATGAACTGACCGATGTAAAGGGTATCGGCAAGTCAACACTAGAGGATAATCGCGCACGAATTACACTGGAATAAGGTAAACGCATCCGTATCATGAGGGGGGCTCTAGCCCCCTTTTCTTTATTGAAGTGACTTACACTGTGAAATGCCTTGTCAGTGGTGCTACCGGATTTGTTGGACGCCCCCTCTGCCGACAGCTAGCGGATCTGGGACATACATTAATCGCACTCAGTAAAAGCGGTGCAAGCTTACCCAGCGGAATTCCCACCGTCGCACTCGACCTATCCAAGACCATGCCGACAGAGCAAATGATGAAGGGCGTGGAAGTCGTGTTTCATCTTGCGGCGATTGCCCATCAGCGTGCCGATGGGAAGGCCTATGACGCGCTAAATCACAATGCCACGCTTTCGTTAGCTCGGGTATGCCATGCCGCCGGAGTGAAGCGGTTTATTTTTGTCAGCAGCGTAAAAGCCATGGGTTCGGCGACGACAGGTAATGGCGAACGCACGGAGCTAGACTGTGCAATACCCAAAGATGCTTATGGATTGTCCAAATGGCAGGCCGAACAGAGCCTGTGTGCGGAGTTCGCATCCGGTCCTATGAGTGTGGTGATACTGCGACCCGCCCTGGTATACGGCGCTGCAGCGAAAGGCAATCTGGCGAGGCTGGCTAGTGCAATTCGCTATGGCCTGCCACGACCACCCGAACGGGGTGGTCGATCAATGATCGCCGTGGATGATCTCGCTGGGTTGATGTGCGAGTTGGCCAGCTCCTCACTCTCCAATTTACAAACCTGGATAGTGACCGATGGACGGGCTTACAGTACTCGCAATGTCTACGACGTGTTGCGAAACGCGATGGGAAAGTCAGCCGGGAGAGTCTGGTTACCGGTGTTCGCGTGGCGTTTTCTGGCCAGCGCGGTTGATACGGTATCCGGCAATGAACGAGGTGAAACCCACAACAAGCTCTTTGGTACCGAACTCTATAGTAACCGCGCAATCATCGAGGCGACATCCTGGCAACCTAAGGTGAGTTTGGAACAAGTGGCTGCGGATATCGTGCGAACCGCTGGGGCCTTCCGTTGATTGCCGCTATGTTCGCAACGTTTCTCTTGTCTTGCTTGTTGTGTTGGCTCTATCTGCAGCTTGCCCGTCGTCTGAAGTTGCTTGATTCACCTAATGCGCGCAGTGCCCACCAGCATCCCACACCCAACGGAGGTGGTGCAGCTATCTATCTGGCGTTCAGCGTGTGCCTGCTCGTCGCCAACACCTATCTACAGGTTCTGTCCACAGACTATTTGTTATTGGCCGCCTTCACTATCGGTTTGATGTTGCTGGGTATCATTGATGACGTCAAACCACTGCCAGTGCTTTTGAGATTGTCGGCTTATGGCATCAGTTGTCTGGTGACGGCCGTGCTGCTGTTGCCCGATGCAACCGGCTTTGGCCTCTGGCATGCTCTATTAATACCCATTGTCGCCTTCATCATGCTGTGGATGGTAAACCTTTACAACTTTATGGATGGAATTGATGGATTAGCAGCAAGTCAGGCAGTTCTAGTCAGTGCCGTGGTGGCCATGCTCGCCTTGTCCAATGGCAGCCGGGGATACGCTGTATTCTGCCTGCTGATCGCAGCAGCGCAGCTTGGCTTTTTGATTTGGAACTGGCCTCGTGCGAGTCTGTTCATGGGTGATGCGGGGAGCGTACCGACTGGCTATCTGTTTGCTGCTTTGGCTCTGTTGGGGGCTGTGCAGGGCGGACCGGGCGTTGCCTGCTGGTTAATTCTGCTCGCCGTGTTTGTTACCGACGCTAGTTGGACACTGGTTTGGCGTTTTATTAGAGGGCAGTCAATAACTCAGGCTCATCGTTTACATGCATACCAGCGTTTAAGCCGCCATTGGGATTCCCACCAAAAAGTTGTGATCGCATTCGTGCTGGTATTTTTGGTGTGGTTAACACCGCTAGCCTGGCTGGCGGAAGTTCACCCCCAGAGCGCATTATTATTGGTAATTTTGGCATATCTTCCGCTGCTGCTTGGCATGGCGAAATTTAGGCCACTAGCGTAATATGCGACTTTCTCTGGTGGCGCCAATCTCTGACATCTTCATGCCGCCATCACGACCAATTTTCAGGAGGAGTCTTGCTTAAACGCGTAGGCGCATATGCCTCAAGCTCCATTGCCGGATTGATCGGAAGCCTCCGAGACGCTCTCGAGAAGCTGCTTCAACTACCCAGAAATATTAAACAAGCCTGTCTCCTTGCGCTAGATATGGTGTTTGTCACCGCGGCTATGTGGTTTGCGGTGGTATTTCGTTACGGCCATATGGACTTCTATCTGGGTCCTGTCGAGTACGCCTGCGGCGCCTTAACAGTCGTTCTTAGCGCGATAATTTTCCTGCGCCTAGGCCTCTATCGCGCAGTCATCCGATTCATGGGTCAGCAGGCTATCTGGGCGGTGATTACCGCCGTGAGTTACTCCACCATGGTATTGGGCGCTACTGTGTTTTTCAGTCAGGCCGATGTGCCACGTTCGATGCCGTTTATCTACTTTGCCCTTGCCCTGTTATGTATCGGTGGCTCCCGGCTGCTGGTGAGAGCGTACTATCAGGCAAAATTGAGATCATTGTCGGAGAACGTGATCATTTACGGTGCCGGAGAATCGGGCAGACAGCTGTTGACAGCTTTACACCATGGCGACAAATATCGTGTTGTCGCGTTTGTTGATGACGATGACAGCATGCAGCGTTCGGTAATAAACGGGCTGCACGTTGCAAGACCGCGAGATTTAGAGCAACTCGTCGCGCAACATGATATCAGCCAGATTCTACTGGCTATTCCCTCGGCTTCACCGGATCGACGTAAAGAGATCATCAACTCTCTGGTCGGTCTTCCAGTCTATGTTCGGACCGTCCCTCGAATTAACGAATTAGTTTCTGGTCAGGCTAGCGTTAATCAAATTCAGGATATTAGCCTTGATGATTTGCTGGGGCGTGAGGCGGTACCGCCTCATCCAGAACTGATTGATCGCTGTATCACGGATAAGGTGGTAATGGTAACAGGTGCCGGAGGGTCGATTGGCGCGGAACTATGCCGTCAAATTCTGCTGTCTGGCCCTCGCTCCCTGGTGCTGTTCGATAACTCCGAATACGCGCTTTACAACATTGAGCGTGAATTGCGCGACCTGATGAGCAGTTCAGGTATTGAGTTGGAAGTTGTCGCTTTATTGGGCACCGTGCAAGATCAGCGACGCATGGAGAGCATTTATCGAACCTTTTCTGTGCAGTCGGTATACCATGCGGCCGCTTACAAACACGTTCCGATGGTCGAGCACAACATTGCAGAAGGTGTGGCGAACAACGTGTTTGGCACATGGTATGCCGCCGAGGCTGCCCGCGTCGCCGGAGTCGAAACGTTTGTTTTGGTATCGACCGATAAAGCCGTTCGGCCGACGAATATTATGGGTGCATCCAAGCGTTTGGCGGAAATGATATTGCAGGGGCTCGCCCAGCAGAATACCAACACGCGATTTTGCATGGTGCGCTTTGGCAATGTACTGGGTTCTTCAGGGTCGGTTGTGCCGCTATTCCATGAACAAATCGCCAATGGGGGTCCTGTGACGGTTACCCATCCAGAGGTCTCGCGATACTTTATGAGCATTGCCGAGGCGGCCCAGCTGGTGTTACAGGCCAGCGCGATGGGTACGGGGGGTGATGTGTTTGTTCTCAATATGGGTGAGCCTGTGCGCATTGTTGATCTTGCCAGGCGTATGATCCGTTTAAGCGGCTATGAAATGGATCACGACACACATGTGGGGGAACACATCAACATCGAGTTTATCGGTTTGAGGCCAGGCGAGAAGTTGCACGAAGAGTTGTTGCTGGGCAGCAATGTCGCTGGCACTGGGCATCCCATGATTATGCGTGCCGAGGAGGAGTGTCTATCCTTCCAAGAGGTGCGCAGAATGCTCAAGGAGTTGACACGTTTTTGTGACAGCATGGATTGTGTTGGCATTACCGCTGTGCTGAATGGTGCTGTCAGTGGTTTCAATGCTCAGGAAGTACGCTATGACCACATGTGGCGAAAGCAAGGAGCGACCCCGTTCTATCGCGCGAGCAGTAGCTCTACCGCTGCCGTATCAAATGTGAAAGAGCTATTCCCAGACAAACCCTGATGGCTCGGCCTGACCGCGCCACAGCGTGCGTTGTCAAAGCGGGTGAACTCGAAGACCATAAATACCATTCAAGGAATACGAATGATGCATTTTGATGTCTTTAATGGTGATGCTGATGGCATATGCGCACTCGCGCAGATACGACTGGCTGAACCTAGAGAAGCACAGCTTGTCACCGGCGTTAAACGCGACATCAAGCTCTTAGAGAAAGTGGATGCCCGTGAGGGTTCTCAGGTGTGTGCGCTGGATATCTCCATGGATAAAAATCGCGCAGGGCTGCAGCGCGTGTTAGAGGCAGGTGCTGAGGTGTTTTACTGTGATCATCACTTTGCTGGTGACATCCCGCATCACGAGAACCTGCACGCGATTATCAACACAGCACCTGATGTTTGCACCAGCATACTGGTTAATAATCACCTCGATGGCGCTTTCCTAGAATGGGCGGTTGTGGGCGCCTTTGGCGACAACCTGCGTGAGAGTGCGCGGCGCATTGCCAAACCCCTGGAGCTTGATGAATCTGCGCTGGCGCGACTGGAAAATTTGGGTATCTATATTAATTACAACGGTTATGGATCAAATCTCGAAGACTTACATTTTGAACCCGCTGAGCTATATCGTAAGGTAAGTGCGCATGCCAGTCCGTTTGATTTTATGGCAGCAGGAAACGCGGATTATGAAAAGCTAGAGCTAGGCTATCAACGCGACATGGCCTCCGCTAAAGCTCTAGATCCCCATTTTCGCGATGCGGGGGTCGCGGTTTATATGATGCCTAACGAACCTTGGGCAAGACGGGTAAGTGGGGTTTACAGTAACGATCTGGCCAATGCAGATGGCGCGCGCGCGCATGCTGTGCTGACAGAAAAAGATAACGATTGCTACCTGGTTTCCGTTCGCGCGCCTTTAGAGAACAAAACCGGGGCAGATGAACTCTGCATGAAGTTTCCCACCGGCGGAGGTCGCAAGGCCGCAGCAGGTATTAATGATCTTCCCGCGGACATGCTTCAGGAGTTTATTGATACCTTTGCCAAGTTCTATGCCTGAGGCGGATGAACTGGGATGATTTAAAGGTGTTCCTTGCGCTCAGTCGCAACGGATCGGCTCGAGCCGCTGCCCAGGATTTGGGCGTCAGCAACTCCACAGTGACACGTCGCCTCGACGATATGGAACACAAGCTGCAATCTCACCTGTTCGATAGAACGCCTGACGGCTATCGACTCACGACCGCGGGTGAACAGATTCTGCCAAGTGCCGAGCATATCGAAGAACTGATCATGGGTGTGGAACGCAAGATCACCGGTGGAGATCAGGAACTGGAGGGTGTTATTCGGCTCACCTTGCCACCTGCAGGTAGTCTCAGCTTTCTGGTGGAGAGGTTGGTACAGTTTTGCGAGCAATATCCTCGCATCGAATTGGAACTTTTGACCAGTGCTGATGCGGCCGATCTTAGCCGTCGAGAAGCGGACATTGCGATTCGCGTTATGCCTGCGAATGCGCCGCTTCCGGATCATCTTATAGGCCGGCGTGTCGGTTCCCTAACAGCGTCGGCGTATGTACATCGCGACCTGCTCAATGCAAGGGATACTGCGGATGTCTCGCATCTACACTGGATAGGTAAGCGCACAGAGCATGTGGCAGAAGAATGGTTACCCATGACGGATTACCCTGATCTACCAGTGCGACATGCTGTTGGAGATATATTTCTGGCCTATCAGGCACTGCGCTACAAAATGGGAATGGCCTATCTGCCTTGTTTTTTGGCTTATGGTGATCCCGACATTGTGCGCGTACCGGGGGCGACGATTGTGCATCAGTCAGATATGTGGGTTCTGACGCACAAAGATCTTCGACTAAGTGCAAGGTTGCGTGTGATGCGAGAACTGTTGGCGCAGGAGTTTCAGCAAATCGCAGCACAGCTTGATAGTCGTCTGCAATCGGACTGAATGGTTATCAGTCGTCTTTCTCGTCCACATCGTATTGACCCGAGAGGCGCCGTCGTATGTGCGACCAGGACATTCCGAAAGCGAGAATCAGCGACAGGATGACCACTACCACCCACGCGATCATGTTTTGCGATTCCAAATTCAGCCAGCCCTGATCCACCATAAGCCATACCACACAGGCAAACAGTGCCGCGCCCAGGGCAACACCTATCCAGCCAATTGACATGAACGTGGCGCGCAGAAACATAATCCAGCCAATAAGTAACAAGAGCCCAACAATCGCAACAATAGGCCCAAAAGTCGTTGTCTCCGCGGTCGCCCAGCTAAAGTAGCACCACTGTGTGGGGTTGTAAGTCCCCAACACTAACACTAGGGCAAAGGCCCAGCGCCCCAGAAAACTTAGCGGTGTAAATTCTGTCGCCATATTTCAATTCCTATTCAGGCAAAGATGCGATCAAGTTGGGCCCTGAGCGTAAACACTGGTTATCTCATGCGGCGCGCAAGCCATTGACGATGGTAAGAAGCTCATCTTCTGACATATAACGAGGGACTGCATAAAGCCTGCCGGTCTCGTCGACGCAGCCATCTATAATGCCAGGTATATCTGACGGATTGAGACCCTTCGGCTGCAAGGGCATTTCCATGCTTGCTCGCATGTCATCAATTGCCTGAATGAAACGGCCCGCTCTGGAGGAGATTGAGTCACCCGGCTCGCCTATGCCAACCACATCCGCCAGATCAGCGAGCCGCGGGTGGACGCAGTCGCCATAGGCAGCCAGCACCTCGGGCAGTAACATGGCATTGGCATTACCGTGAGGTGTACCGCAGACGCGTCCAAGCTGATGGGCTATCCCGTGTACATAGCCGACGGCCGTCTTGTCAAAAGCTGCCCCTGCGTAAAAAGACGCCAGCGCCATGGCATCGCGAGCCTCCATATCGTTGCCGTCCTGGTAAGCACGCTGTAGATATTTAAATATCAGGCGAACTGAGGCCTTTGCGTGTTCTTCTGTATAGTCTTTGGACGCCTTTGATAGATAAGACTCCACGGCATGGGTGAGTGCGTCCATCCCGGTTGCGGCTGTAATGCCCGGTGGCATACCTTTCATTATCTCAGCATCGAGGGCAACGTAGCCTGGCAGTACTTTAGGGTCTACCACCGGCACCTTGCGGTGTGTTTCTGGGTCAGTAATGACCGCAGCAAGGGTGATCTCCGAACCTGTACCCGCTGTACTTGGAATCGCAAACAAGGGAATGCCCCGCTTTTTCACCTTCAAGGGCCCATCAAACTTTTTCAAGGGCGCAGGATTTTTGTGCAGCACGGCCATCATTTTCGCCGCATCCAAGACGGATCCACCACCAACGGCAATAACTGCCTCACAGCCTTCAGATCGAATTATCGCCTCACCCGCTTGGACTTGATCAAATGAGGGGTCGGGTAACACGCCATCAAATACGACAAAATCAACATCCGTTTCGGTCAGGCGGGATTTGATCCCGTCTAGGATCCCAGATCCCGCCAAAAAGTTGTCGGTGACGATCAGCACCTTCTTAAAACCAAGAATCGAGACCTGCTCACTTAAAGTGATTGCGGAGCCAGGGCCTTTGAAGATAATTGGCGGTTTGCGCGGAATGATTGGTAGAAAGATGGAGATGAGAAAACCCACAATCTTGTGAAAGAAGATTTTTACGTTATATAAAAATGTTGCCACGACCTGTGCTCCGAGGGTGAGTTAGTATTGAGCGGGTTAGGAAAATCTGAGCTTCCCATGCAGCTTGGTAAGCCTACGTCCCTCCAGCGAACGATACCCGCGTATTATATCCGCGCGAACGGGGCCGGTAGCATAGCAAACAATAAGGTGCTTTTGACTGCCATAGACGTATTTGGGTACGCTCCACCGCAGGGGTGCTTGCAGCAGCATAGCAGCCAGAACGACGTGCGGTATTGGCAGAATCTTATTGTTTTATTGCAGAAGCCGCTTTTTACCAAGCCCATGTTTCGCGACGTGATTGATAATAGGCGAATTATAGCAACAATGTGGTTATCTGCCGGTAATGGCTCGAACATCCGGCGTCCGCCAAATCCACTGCAGTAGCGCTGCGCCAAGCAGCGCTGATGCGATGGAAATGTAGAATGGCAGACCGATATCGAAACCCATTAACTCTCCACCCAGTAAGGAACTCGTGCCCGCTATTAAAGTAAACACGGCAATAGTCATGCCCATTACCCATCCCTGTTCTGCGTCACTGACGCTGGAAGAATAGATACCCAAAAAAGTGGGGTAGGAGATGCCAAAGACAAAGTAGAAGACAAAGACTGGGACAAAACATAGCCAGGCGTAAGGTGATGTGACGAAGATCGTCGAGCACGCTGCCCACACCAAAAAGTTAATGATCAGGATCGCCCGTTTGCTGATGCGGCGCTGAGTTGGAGCAACCAAAAATGTGCTGGAGAAGGCGAGCGCTGCGCCTATCGTCAGCATGATCATGCTGCCGCCTAGACTGCCGTAGCCAAATCGACTGCTCATATAGTTGATGACAAACACATAGAACATCACGTTGGTTATGTGGAAAAACAGAAAAACTGCGGTGATGCGCATTACCAGAGGCTTTTTGGTGATCCGCCAAAGGAGTTCGAATATTTCTGTTGGTCGAAAAACGAATTTTTCTCCAGCGGTATCTGGTTTCACGTCTTCGAAGAAAACGATGACCAATGTGATGCCAACGATGACGAGAATCAAGGACGCCCAGAAGGGCAGCGCGAGACTGGCGAATTGACCAATCAGAAGGGGGTCAGAAAGTAGCCCGCCAAGTAGCGGACCGCCGACCATGCCGATACTGACGCCTGTGATGATGTAGCCCATATTTCTCGCTCGATCAACGTCATCTGTGCTTGCATCTACCATCGCAGCCTGGGCGATAGGTTGATTGCCGGCGGTGAACCCTGTGATGGCCCTGCCCAGAATAAGCATCCAAAGGCTGTCCAGATGCAGCGCGAGAATGGTGATGGCGTAGCCGGCAAGAGCGCCAAACAGGCAAATCAAAATGGCTTTCTTGCGACCGATGACATCTGAGAGCTTGGATACGTAAGGTGCGCCGAGAAACCAACTCAAGAAAAATATTCCGATGACGAGACCGTAGGATAGATGGCGCGATGCGCTGGAGGCATCATGCGGCAACAGCGTACTGCTTGGCTGCATGATCAGCGCATTAATGATAGGGAAGACTAAACCCTGCCCGAGCAGGTCGACAAAAACAACGAAAAGCAATGCGATTTTGGCGGCGATAGGCATCAAGTAATTCCCTTTACGCGAAAAAGGCGACAGCGCTTTCTTAGTACCTAAACTCGACGACCATTGATGAACGATCTGCTCAATCCACTGAGCGTGCAAGCGCTATCAAGTTCGGAGCTTAGCAGCTTTTGGCTTACGATTATGCTCTATGACGAGCTGCGCCTTGGAGAATTGATCAAGTGCATCTATGACAGATTGGCCATTTCTGATCGCAGTTCTGTTAGCACGCTTTCCTGGCCTTCGTTGCGCAGGTAGTGCTGGAACGTGTCGGCGATCATGGATAAGCGCTTCTGTCTAGGCCGCACAATGAACCACTGAGATTCTATGGGCATTTCTTTCACTCTGACTTCCGTTAGTCCGGTTCGACCACCAAAGGTCATTGTATGTGCTGAGAGGATAGAAATACCCAGGCCCGACATCACCGCATGTTTAATTGCCTCGTTGCTTTCTATTGTCATGCGCACATTCAATGCGATGCCGTGTCGACGTAGGTGGTTTTCAATCGCGTAACGAGTGCCCGAACCCTTTTCGCGCATTAAAAAGGGGTACTGAGTTAGATCGGAGAGCTCAACGCGCTTTTGCGTGGTCAGAGGATGCTCTTCGGGTGCAATGACGACCAATGGGTTGGGAAGAAAGTCGCTGACTTCGATGTCGATATCGTCCGGCGGGTGGCTGAACACATATAAATCATCTAGCCCCTGCTCAAGACGCTGAATAATTGTTTCTCGATTGTTCACCTTGAAGTGGATATCCACGTCGGGGTAACGATTGCAGAACGAACCCAACAGGTGAGGGATAAAGTATTTTGATGTTGAGACCACCGCAAGGCGTAGCGTCCCGGCCTTAAGCCCACGAAGATTGGATAGTTGCATATCCAAATCCGCAAAGTTTTCCAGTACTTCGCGTGCCGTTCTGGCCAGCGCTAGACCGGCGTCGGTATACACTTTTTTGCCATCGCGCTGCTCAAAAAGCGGCAAACCGACAGCCTCGGACAGCTTTTTCATCTGCATGGATACAGTAGGCTGGGTTAAATGCAAATATTCTGCGGCTTTGCTGACACCCCCTTGCTCCTCCACTGCGAGCAGAATCTCTAACTGTCTCAGCGTACCGATTTGGGCATGAAGGCGTGACTGATTGTTCATAGATATTTATCTATGTAGAATATATTTAAGTAATAAAAAACGCTTTCAGTTCTAATTTATCGCTGTCATATCGCTCAAT
>JBCDFM010000037.1:0-23174 GCA_039178015.1 Pseudomonadota bacterium | reverse complement strand
GCGTTCATTGCCGATCTCCTTACAGTTATTCCCAGGTGTCTTCCACGGTATCCGTGGAGTCACGAAGCATTGTCAGGGCAAACCGTCACCCTAGCTTGAGGATGGATTGGAGTTTTATTGGGGAATTTGTGGGGACTGCAATTGTTGGGCAGAATGGCGCAATGACAATTCGATTTGACGAGTTCTCTATCGATCTCAACGACTATTCGCTTTCTCATCGAGGCGAGAGACAGTCAATTGAGCCACAGGTATTCAACCTGTTGGTTTACCTTCTCAATCAACGCAATCGCGTCGTTAGCCGTGACGAGCTGATGACAGAACTATGGGCTGGGAAGGTTGTTTCTGACGCCACAATCAGCAGCTGCATTAAAGAGGCGCGAAAAGCACTCGGCGATGACGCGAAAACGCAGCGCTATATTGCAACACAGAGTCGACGCGGCTATCGGTTCGTGGGCACCGTCACTGAGTCAGAAGATAAAACCGACAGAGGCCCAACGGAACAGGTCGAGCATATATCTCGAGGCAATCCCTTTCGTATCGAAACCGGCACAAAAACCGATAAGACCGCGATCGCGTTATTGCCGTTTAACTGCCGTAGCGCCAGTGAGGAAGATGTCTGGTTAAGCGAAGTACTGAGTGAAGATCTAGGCATTATGCTCGCTAACGTGCCGGGCTTTTGGGTGATTTCTCACACCACCACGCAAGCGCTTCGAGGGCAAGATCTAAATACCCGCCAGCTCGGTGCAGAACTAGGCGTGGATTATCTATTAGAAGGTACGCTCATGAACTTGGGCGGACGTTATCGAATCTCCTTGCAGTTAATCGAAAGCGCCGATAATCAACTGCTCTGGGCAGATCGCCATGAGTTTAAGGATTCCGAGCTGACCAGTGTACAGAGCGAAATCGCCGCCCGAATTGTCGCTAGCATTGAGCCCGCCATCAATCGCGCAGAACTTGTGACCTTGAGTCAACGTCGTAAAGCAAACCTAACCGCCTGGCAACTGTATAGACAGAGCCATGCGATTTTGATGCAACAAGGCTGGACGGAAGCATCATTTCAAGAGAGTGCCGAACTGCTGCGCGAGGCGATCAGTCTCGATCCAGACATGGCATTTGCGCACGCCTATCTCGCATTGACACTGGCTTTGGGAGACGTCCTCGGACTAATTTCAGACCCGGAAGTCCTGTACGAAGCGAATCAGGCGGCAGAAACTGCCATCCGCCTCGATTCGCAGGATTCAAACGTGTTGGGGTTTGTCGGTTGCGCTTTAGTAGATTTAGGCAAGCATGAACGCGGGATTAGCTTGCTGCGCAAGGCAATTAGCATTAATCCCAGCAACGCACAGGCACTGGCTGCCTTCGGTGCTTCACTACTAAAAGTGGGGGATCTAGGCGGAGTCAATTGGATTCGTGATGGCATACGCATCAGCCCTCGCGACCACCGGCTTGCGGCGTGGGGTACACTGCTCAGCAGGGGGTTGCTTATCTGCGGGCAGGTCGAAGAGGCCCGGGAAGTTGCGAAAGATGCCTGTGACTACGACGACAAAGTCTATACCCCACGCATACTCCTTGCGATCGCAAACTGGCATAGCGGCGACATCAGCGCGTCAAAAGCGGCGATCGAAGACGCCAAACGCATACGTCCCCACCTCTCAGCCCACGACTTTGAACAATTCGCCAGCCCGGAGGAATTAGCGGGCATGATTGAGGCAGGGTTGGTTTAAATCTGGGAAATTGGGGTGGCCGACGGGTCTCGAACCCGCCACCTCCGGAGTCACAATCCAGTGCTCTACCTGATGAGCTACGGCCACCATCATGAGGTGCTGAATAGGGGCTACCATGACCTTCTCAGCGGGTGGAAGGTTGGTCGGGGTAGAGAGATTCGAACTCCCGACATCCTGCTCCCAAAGCAGGCGCGCTACCAGACTGCGCTATACCCCGATGTTTTGCTTCTGACGCATGCGTCAGGCCCTGTTTTTCAGGATGGCGCATGATACTCACCCGCGAATACAGCGTCAATCTCGGGTAGCTTCGAATATTGCCATTGCACGCATTACTTGCTGATGATTTTCTTACGCCCCTATAGGGCAACCTTCCACTATGAAGGCCCCTCGTGGGACAATTACCCCAGTCCCCAGATTATACCGCTAACTTAAGGATTGCGCTCATATGTCCGCTCTCGTTCTGGATGGAAAAACCTTAGCCGCCAACACCGAGGCAGCGCTTTTGGAGCGCGTGGAACAGCTCAAAGCGCGCTCCGGCGGGAAGACCCCGATTCTGGCCACCATCTTGGTGGGAGATGATCCGGCATCGGCCACCTACGTAAAGATGAAGGGCAATGCCTGTCGGCGGGTCGGTATGGATTCCATGGCGGTGGAATTACCTGCCGCCACCAGCACCGAGCAGTTGCTTGAGAAAATTGGTGAGCTTAACGCAAACCCTGATGTGCACGGCATATTGCTGCAGCACCCGGTGCCACCACAAATCGATGAACGCGCCTGCTTCGATGCTATCGCCCTGGCAAAAGACGTAGACGGTGTGACCTGTCTCGGCTTTGGTCGCATGGCGATGGGGGAAGAGGCCTACGGCTGCGCCACCCCTCAGGGGATCATGCGCATATTGGAACACTACGACATCGAGATCGAGGGCAAGCACGCGGTGGTGGTGGGTCGCAGCCCTATTCTGGGCAAGCCGATGGCAATGATGCTGCTGCAAAAAAACGCGACCGTCACCATTTGCCACTCGCGCACCCAGGATTTACCCGGTCTGATCGCACAGGCCGATATTCTGGTAGGTGCGGTGGGCAAACCGGAATTCATTAAAGCGGATTGGGTTAAGCCGGGTGCCGTGGTTGTTGATGCGGGTTATCACCCCGGTGGCCTGGGTGATGTCGAACTGGAGCCGCTGATCGACAAAGCCAGCGCCTATACCCCGGTGCCTGGCGGTGTGGGCCCGATGACCATCAATACGCTGATTATGCAAAGTGTTGCATCGGGTGAAAAAAGTCTCGGGTAACGAACGCTTCTGGACGCTATTCCCGACGCCACTGGGTGCCCTGCGCACCGTCTTCTAACACCACACCCTGAGACTGCAACTCGCTGCGAATCTCATCGGCCCTGGCGTAGTCTTTGGCGAGCTTGGCGGCCTGACGTTCTTCAATCAATGCCTCAATTGCCTCGGCAGAGATCTGCTGGTCACCGCCACTGCCCTGAAGCCATTCCTGCGGATCGTGGGTTAGGATGCCTAATAAATCACCGGCAGCCAGAATCCGGGCTTTCAAGCGAGGCTTATCCTCCGCCTCCGCCTTGTTGAGCTGTTTCATCAGGGCATGCAATTCAGCTATCGCCAGCGGTGTGTTGAGATCATCGTTGAGTGCCTGATAGAAGGGTTCATCAGCCAGCGGTACATCCATATCCAACTCGATGTCCTGCACCTCCCGCAAACTGCTGTAAAAGCTACCGAGAGTAGCTTCGGATTGCTCCAACAGCTCCGCAGAAAAATTCATTGGCGACCGGTAGTGAGCAGAGATCAGGGCAAAGCGCAGCACTTCGCCACGGTAGTGAGACAGCAACTCCCGCACGGTGCGCACATTGCCCAGAGATTTGGACATTTTTTCGCCATCGATATCCAGGAAAGCATTGTGCATCCAGTAGCGGACGTAATCACCGCCGTGGGCACAGCAGCTTTGCGCGATTTCGTTTTCATGGTGGGGAAAAATGAGATCGCGGCCGCCGCCGTGAATATCGATGGTTTCGCCCAGGTGTTCCCGGATCATGGCCGAGCATTCCAGATGCCAGCCGGGTCGACCGCGACCCCAGGGGCTATCCCAGCCGGGATCGTCATCCGCTGACGGTTTCCACAACACGAAATCTCCTGGATGACGTTTATAACTGGCCACTTCCACGCGGGCGCCAGCCAGCATATCGTCGAGCGAGCGCCCCGACAGCTTGCCGTAGCCCTCCATAGATTCCACCGCAAACAGCACATGCCCCTCGGACTCATAGGCATGCCCTTTCTCGATCAAGGTATTGGTCAGCGTAATCATGGGCCCGATGTTGTGCGTTGCGTGAGGCTCAAGCGTGGGGGTCAGCGCGTTTAACTGCGCCATATCCTCGCGGTACTTTCGCGTGAATTCTTCGGTGACCGAGTCAATACTGCGATCCCCTTCCTTTGCTGCCGTGATGATTTTGTCATCCACATCGGTGATATTGCGGGCATAGATGACTTCATCGAATTGGGTTTGCAAGACTCTAAAAAGTGTATCAAACACCACCACGGGGCGAGCGTTGCCGATATGGGCTAGGTTATAAACCGTCGGGCCACACACATACATGGTTACCTTGTTTGGCTCGAGAGGCTCAAATCGTTCTTTCTTACCGTTGAGCGAGTTATGTACATGCAACGTCACTGACTGTTTGCTCCCTGCGATGCCCAACTGTCGCGCAGCGCGATGGTGCGATTAAACACCGGTCGTTCGCCAGTGTGATCATAGCGATCCGCAACGAAGTAACCCTCTCGTTCAAACTGGAAGTGTTGCTCAGGTTCAGCCGCAACTAATCCGGGTTCTATCCACGCCTGCTTGATGAGCTTGAGGGAGTCAGGATTAATATGATCTAGAAAATCCCGGCCACTGCCGTCAGGTGATTCGTGATTGAACAGGCGATCGTAAATGCGCAGTTCAGCTTGCGCACCGTGGCTTGCACTCACCCACTGGATCACACCTTTGGGTTTGACGCCGTCAGCCGGGTCCGCCCCTACAGTGTCGGGGACGGTTTTCGCATGGACTTCCAAAACATTGCCCTGGTCATCTTTGACCACATCATGCGCTTCGATCACGTACGCGCTGCGCAAGCGAACGCGTTTGCCCAGCACCAAACGTTTGTATTTGCGATTCGCCTCTTCCCGAAAATCGTCTGCATCGATGTAAAGTTCGCGCGTAAAAGGCAGTGTACGCTCGCCCATATCTGCACGCGAGGGATGGCAGGGCACGGTGAGGTGCTCGACCTTGTCCTCTGGATAATCGGTGAGTACGACTTTCAGTGGATTGACCACGCACATGGCCCGAGGCGCGTTTTCATTGAGATCATCGCGAATGGCAAATTCGAGCATTGCGACATCAACCACACCGTCGCTACGGGTGGTACCAATCATGTCACAAAAGGTGCGGATCGCTGCCGGCGTATAGCCTCTTCGTCGCATGCCGGAAATGGTAGGCATGCGTGGATCGTCCCAGCCGTCGACCACACCGTCGTCTACCAATTGTTTTAGCTTGCGCTTGCTCGTTACCGTGTAGCTTGGATTTAGTCTGCCAAACTCATACTGTCGCGGCCGCTTATCCACTGGCAGGTGTTCCAGGAACCAGTCATATAGGGGCCGGTGGTCTTCGAACTCCAGCGTGCAAACGGAGTGCGTTACGCCTTCGATCGCGTCTTCCTGACCGTGGGCAAAATCATAGGTGGGATAGATCACCCAATCGCTGCCGGTTTGGTGGTGTTCCACTTTACGGATTCGATAGAGAATAGGGTCGCGCATATTCATATTGGGCGAGGCCATGTCGATTTTCGCGCGTAACACACGGGCACCCTCATCGAACGTGCCCGACTTCATTTGCTCCAGCAAATCGAGATTTTCCTGCACACTGCGATCGCGATAGGGACTGTTTTTTCCCGGCTCGGTCAAGGTGCCGCGGTATTCCCGCGCCTCATCGGCACTGAGATCGCAGACATAGGCATTACCGTGCTCGATAAGGTAGCAAGCCCAGTCGTACAGCTGCTGAAAATACGATGAGGCAAAACGCACATCGCCGTCCCACTGAAAGCCCAGCCAGCGCACGTCCGCCTGAATTGAATTGATGTAGTCCTGGCTTTCCTTTTCCGGATTCGTATCGTCAAAGCGCAGATTGCAGCGACCGCCAAAATGTTCTGCCAGCCCAAAATTTACACAAATGGACTTCGCATGACCCAGATGAAGATAGCCATTGGGTTCGGGGGGAAAGCGAGTGACTACCTCAGAGACCCGGCCATTCGCCAGGTCGTCCTTCACTATCGTCTCCAGAAAATTGCCAGAGCCGGTCTCTTTCATCGCGTGTCAGGAACTACATGAATAAAAAGGCCGCGTATTATAGCCACAGATTGGCCCGCCTAATACCCGCAAATACGCCGCTGTGGTGATATCAACAATTTTCCCGCTTCTATCGATTGGGCTGTTTTCCTTACCCAGAAAAGCCCGTATCATTGCCCGGCTTCAAGAACTCACCCGCAAGGACAAAGCATGGTCATCATTCGTACCACTTTTGGCGATATTAAACTGGAGCTTGACGCCGACAAAGCGCCTGCCACGGTTGCCAACTTCCTAGAGTATGCACGAGCTGGATTTTATGATGGCACGATTTTTCATCGGGTCATTAACAACTTTATGATTCAGGGTGGCGGTTTTGATACAGAGATGCAGCAAAAAGGCACCGGATCACCTATCGAAAACGAAGCTGATAACGGCTTGAAAAATGACTTCGGCACCATTGCAATGGCCCGTACCAGCGATCCTCATTCAGCCACCGCTCAGTTTTTCATTAACGTCAAAGACAATGATTTCCTGAACCACAGCGGCAAAAACATGCAGGGCTGGGGTTATGCGGTGTTTGGCAAGATGGTAGAGGGTGACGATGTTCTGGAAAAGATTCGAAACGTGCCTACTGGCAGCAGCGGCGGACATCAGGACGTACCTACCGAACCCGTCATCATCGAATCGGTTGATATCGTAGAAGAGAGCTAAGCCAACTCTGCCTTTGATCGCGGATGTCCAGCGTCTGTTTCATCTCCGATCTTCATCTTGATAGCAGCAGGCCCGCGGTGACTCGGGCCTTTCAGGACTTCCTAAACGCACAGCAGTGCAACGAACGTCTTTACATTCTCGGTGACTTATTCGAAGCATGGCCGGGCGATGATGACGAGAGCCCGCTAACGGAGCTGGTCTGTCAAGCGTTGCGATCCTTGAGTGACGCGGGCTGCAAAGTCTTTATTATGCCGGGCAATCGAGACTTCCTGCTGGGGGAGCGCTTTTGTCAGGCAGCCGGTACTTCACTGCTGACCGACCCCACACTGATTTCCTTGTTCGGCGTACCCACCCTATTGATGCATGGCGATAGCCTGTGTACTGCAGACAAAACCTATCAACGTTTCAGACAGCTGGCACAGGATCCGCATTATCAGGCCGAGCTATTAGCAAAGCCTTTGACAGAGCGCCGGGCGATTGCGACCGATTTGCGCGCAAAAAGCCGGGAAGCGAATAGCTTGAAGAGCGAAGACATCATGGATGTGACGCCGCAAGAGGTGGATAAGGCCATGCGTTCATATGCCGCCAGTCAGCTAATCCACGGCCACACGCATCGCCCAGCAAGTCATCGGGTGGCGCAAGGCATCAGATGGGTGCTCGGTGCCTGGGACCAACAGGCCTGGTATTTGGAGGCAAGCAAAAGACAGATAGGACTCAAATTAGTCAATATAAAACAATAACTTATAGAATATAATTAAAGCTATTTATCTAACCAGATAAGCACCTTGCCTAAATATTGCCTACGGGTACTCCGCTGTGGAAACGAAAGGCGCTGTCCGGTGATTCGATCAATTCCTGCTCGCACTGCAGGAACATCGGCAGGCGTACTTCCACAGCCGCCTTGGACGCCACACCCTCAGCCAACTTGAGATAATCGGTAAAGTGCCGCGCCTCAGATTTAAGCAAAGAGCCATAGAAATCCGCTAGCTCCTCATCCAAAGCTGGCACCAGCGCTGCAAAGCGCTCACAGGAGCGGGCTTCGATAATCGCGCCGACGATCAATGTATCAACCAGCCTATGGGGTTCTTGCTCTCGAACTAACTGTCGTAATTCACCCGCGTAGCGCGACGCACTCAACTGTGGATAACGGATACCTCGCGCCTGCATTAAAGCAAGCACCTGCTCGAAATGACGCAGTTCTTCGCGCGCTAGGCGCGACAGCCGATTCAATAGACTGGGGTGTTCTACGTAGCGATACATCAGGTTGAGCGCGGTTGAGGCCGCCTTCTTTTCGCAATTTGCATGATCGATCAGCAGTATTTCTTGATGTTGCATAGCCCAGTCAACCCAGCGTTGGGGTGTTGGACAATATAGAAAGCCGAGGATGGGAGATATATCGACCGCTGCGGTCATTCAGCTAACCCTGCAAACAGATCCGGTGTCAGCATATAGCGCTCATAGTGCGCCTCGGACAGGGTGTAAAATTCCCTATCTATGGTTTCTCTCAGGGTACCCAAGGGCACATCTCGAAACCTATGATCCACCTCAAAACCGTATTCCGAGGTGTGCTCGATTTGGCTTGCGCCCGCTTTGATCAGGCTGTACAGCCAACAGTATTCGTCGTGGTGCTTTGGGTAGGGAATCTGCTGGACCTGTAGCTGCCACTTCAGCAGTGCAGAATCGGTGATCTGCAGCTTATTCTTCACGCACTGAGACAGAAACTCGCCGAGGCGGGCTATGACCACCTGCTTCTGCTGGGGTGAGTAGCCGTTCCAGTCAATCACCTCGTGTGCAAATCGCTTGCAGCCACGGCATACGCTGTCCCCAATACCCGTCGAGCACACGCCAATGCACGGTGTTTTGACAATATAGTCTGGCATTTCGTAAGTGATTTTTTTCCGTACAGGTAAGCGCCAAAGTCTACTTTATCACCCAGGTGAATGCACGGTATCAGCCTTTGTCGCGTATATCGATCACAGCCACTGAAGTATACTCTGATGCCACTGCTGACCTCATCTCGGGCGCTGGCGCTGCCACTTCCTGCTTCGCCCGGCAGGGGGCGCACGAAGAAAGCGCGCGGTGCTGGGTTTGTACCATGCAGCTGCGCTCTAGCTCGCTGTAAGAAACTATTGTCATATAACTATTATTGATAATCCGGTCATGGTGTTATTGCAGCCGCTATACGACCCGCCTGACGACATCAATATCGGATTTGTTATAGCGCCGCTTGGCAATGGCAGGCCGGCCAGTGTCGAGATGGGGACACTCCGCGCATAAGATCAAGGTTGCTCGCCAAAGCACCTCACCGCGGGGTTTTTTGTTAGGGTCATGGGAATGCCAAGCACACCTTTGCAGCACGATAACAATATCAACACACTGCGGTTTCTGGGTGCACTTTTTGTTCTCTGGGGGCATACCTTTGCCCTCTGCTATGGGCCCGGTGGAGGTAAGGGTTTTATCACTACGCTAATTCGGCCATTTACTGGCTACAGCGCAGGACTTCCGGGTGTCGGCATCGGGCTATTCTTCGTGCTATCCGGCTATCTGGTTTGCAAGAGCTATCTAAATCGAAACAACCTCTTCGTGTACATTGAGGCTCGTATTCTGCGCATCTATCCTGCGCTCTGGGTCAATCTGCTACTCGCGGTGCTAGTGCTGGGACCACTGGTTACCAGCCTCGATCTTCATGAGTATTTCACTCACCCGCGCACCTGGAAGTACTTAACCCACAACATGTGGCTTTACCCCGATATTTTTCATCGCTTGCCGGGGGTGTTCGCCGACAATCCTCGACTCGGGGTTAATGGATCGCTATGGACGCTACCCATCGAAGTGCGTATGTATATTATCGTAGCCGTTTTAGGGTTATGTGGCATGCTCGCGCAGCGGCTCGTCTTTAACATTGTCGCTTTCGGCATCGTTGTCTTTTACCTGGTCGCCCCTGACCACTTCTTTCTTCTCGAGAAACTGGGACATGAAAGGTTCGGACTGTATTTTTTGCTGGGCGCACTGTTTTATATCAACCGGCAGAGTATTCCGCTGAACTCGGCGGGGCTGATTGTGCTCTCGCTCGTATTAGGCTGCCTCTATGTGCCTGATACCCGGCCGTCTTTTTTCAATCCAGTCTACGCGTTGTGGTTCGCCTATCTAACCCTATACGTCGCGTTTCATCCCAAACTAAAGCTACCGGACCTGGGCAAATACGGTGACTTCTCCTATGGACTCTATTTGTATGCCTTTCCCATCACGCAGGTCTTTATCCTCATTCTGGGTCCGGAGCATCCCTGGTTAATTCTGCCCCTCGTTTTCTTCGCTACCCTGGCGATGGCAGTATGTTCTTGGTATCTCATTGAAAAGCCAGCACTAGCGCTTAAAGGAAAGCTGCTTAGGCGCAAGGCTAACGGCAGCTAGGCGGGCTCCCGTTCGAAACGGATCAACCTGTTCGGCCGAAAGCCGCGAACGGCGCGCTTCAATCGCTGCAAGCTGGACTCGTCGGAGACGGTAAAGGGTGCATAGGCGAGATCATCGTATAGTGCAGTGATTTCACGAACTTCCGCTGCCATGGAGGGCACGGCGCGGCACACCCTCGCCGAAAAATCATTCGCTGTTTCACCGGGCGAACGCACGAATCCCAGCGCCGCCAAACGCTCGCAAAACTCCCGATAGTAGCGATCGTGGGGTGCAGTCTTGGCGATGCTGCGCTTGCGCAATAAGTTCAGTGCGACGGGTATTAGCACCAAAAGCCATGTTCCAATCAGGACGACAATCAGCTTGCGCGCGCTGATACCGTCGAGCACATCATCCAACAGTTGAAATTGCTTCTCGCGATTGAAGCCAGTCACCCAAAGCTGCCAGCGATAGGTTAAGGCGTCGTAGCGCAAGCGTAGGGCATTGATCCAACTCACTCCGCGAAAGTGGATAAGAGACAGCGGGGTATCACTCAAAAAGCTACCCTCGGCGGCCAGGGCACGCTCCAAACCCCATTCAATACGATCCGGTGAGACCGCCGCCGTAGGATCTACCCTGACCCAGCCCTGCCCGGGTAGCCAGACTTCTGCCCAGGCATGCGCATCAAACTGATGTACGATAACCGTGCTATTGAGCGGATTGATCTCTCCCCCCTGGTAGCCTGCAACAACTCTTGCGGGCACACCTGCCGCTCGCATTAAGGTAACAAAGGCCGCTGAGTAGTGTTCACAAAATCCAGTGCGTACCTGGAATAAAAAAGCGTCCATGGCATTTTGATCCGGCAGCAAAGGCGGATTAAGGCTGTAGACAAAGGGCTGCTGGGTAAAGTTATCTAACACTGCCTCTACGAAAGCTTCGTCACTTCCAGCCCGCTCTCGCAAACTTCTGGCAAAGCTGACGGTAGCCGGATTTTCATCCTCGGGCAGCATTAGCTCAACCGATCGACGCCAGGGTGTCAGGTCTTGATCTAAGGCCGTATCGGTCCATGTCTGAACCGAATACTGCTTTTCATCCTCTACAATGCCCGGTGTGTAAAGCGTATAGTCTGACGCCTCGATGACACCCAGTGAACTGGAGCGGGCATAACGTAAGCTGTACAGCCAATTCTGCTGGGTGGGCTCCAGGATCACCTGGTACTCGATAGGCTCGCCGAGTAGCTCCACGGCTGCTGGCCTCCGTTCGCGAGGCGGAACATCGTAGTAGCGAAGACTGCGCCAGGCTCCCTCCTCCAGTTTACTCATCACCAGACCACGCCAGTAAAGTTCGCTAGATAGCGGTATATCGCCGGTGAAACGAACGCGGAAAGCCACCTCGTCCGATTTACTCAGATTGGAGATGTCACCGGGTTTCATGAAGTCACTCACACCCGTTTTAGCTGTGTGGCTTTTGATCGGAACAGACCAAAGGGGACCAATTCGCGGGAACAGGAAAAACAGCACGAGCATCAAGGGCATGGCCTGCAGCAGCATAATGCCGGCAAGGCGAATCGTTTTGCGATTGAACTGATGTTCACCGGGGCGGTGCATGGCCACCAGCGCGGTCGTCACCAACAGGACGTTCAATACGGAGTACAAAACTATCGGTAGATCCTGGCTGAACAAAAACTCCGTAATGCAAATGAAGTAGCCCAGAAACAACAATACATAACCGTCTTTGCGTTTTGCCAACTCAATCAGTTTGAGCGCGAAGGCCGTGAGCAATAAGGCGACTGTAGGTTCCAGGCCCAGTAGTGAGCCATAGCTGAAATAGATACCCAGGCAGCAGCTGACAATCATCACCGCCTTCACCCAGCGCCCCGGAAAGGACCAGCGCCCCTGGTAGACCATGGTGCGCCAAATCGCGGCAAACACGTACACCGCAAGCACCCAAATAGGTATGCGCTGAATATGTGGCGCCACCAGCGTGAACATACTGATGATCATCCACACCAGGGCATTGCGCGGTATTTGCTGCTCTGATTTCACAGGGGTTTGCGTTCGATGCCGTGCAGGGCCAGCGCCTGCAGAACTCGATCTCGATGGCGTTCTCCAATTCCCGGCTCAATGGCCATGCCAGGTAAACGCAATCCATATTCCTCATTGCGGCTTTCAAACTGCAAGGCCCAGTAACACAGATGGGACAGGCGTCGCTCGGTATCTATGCCGGGAAACATATCCCAATCAAGCCAGGCGCTGCGACTGGCATAGGCATTGTACTGTTTGGTTTGTACGCCCTGACCGTGGGCGAGCCCTTTCCAATGAATCTGCCGCATGGAATCTCCATGACGGTAGTCTCGAAAGCCATAGAAGTCATCGCTACCAGAAATAGGCACGGCGGCACCATCGGGCTGGTCGACGGACAGCCCCGGGAGTTCTGCAGATTCCAGGGGTTGCGGATAGACCATGGCGTAAAGATCAAGATCTATCCAGGTCCAGCAACGCAACAATCCCAGGGGGTAGGTGGATTCAATCAGCAGTCGACCAGGACTAAACCAGCCACGGGCCCCTACGGCAGTATGCAAATGCAGCTGCACTAAATCCCGATCCGCGAGGTTGACGACAGTACCCGTACTGCTGGGCCAGCCGACGTGTAATCCGAAATGCTCTCGCGTACCGCCACGTTCAAGCTGGAGTGAGAATTCTGACTGCTGCCCCGGAAACACCGGGCTTGCCCGTAGAGCTCTGATGGTTAAGCCCGAGAGATTCGCGTAAGTATGAAGTATGGCAATGACGAATACGGTGGCTAGCAGAAACGTCAGCGCAAAGCTCATATTGTTTTGATAGTTGATTGCGGTAACCAGCATGATCAGCAGACAGACACCAAAGAACAATCCGGTGCGACTGGGAAAAATGAATATGCGCTTTTGATCCAGTGTCACTGATCTGGCAGGTGGGATACGGCGGTTCACCCACTCTCTGAATCGTTGCTGAAATCGACCCTGAAGCCCAGATGCATTTGCCATCAGCCTGCACCCGACACCCGCAACTGCCGACGATCACGCGCTGATAACATCGACATTGCGTCTCAGCAACTCTACCAACGCTGAACCATCGCCGGCGTAGTCCCCACTGGGGACGAGCCGATGAGCAGCGACTGCGGGCATCACCATTTGCAAGTCCTCGGGTACCAGGTGCCCGCGATTTTGCATCACAGCCCAGGTTCGCGCGCACTCCAACAGCGCCAGCGCGCCGCGCGGTGACAAACCGACAGCAAACTCCGCGGCCTCGCGAGTGTACGCCACCAGACGCTGCAAATAATCCAAAATATTTGATGAGGCGTGCACCCGACCCACCAGATCTCGAATCTGCCTGAGCTGATCGCCGTCTATGCGCTGCTCAAGTAGTGTCCGGGTATCGCCGTTATTCGCCCCTTGCTGGAACATTTCTCGCTCCGCGTGAGGGTGGGGATATCCCAACTCCAGTCGCATCAGAAAACGGTCTAATTGCGATTCGGGCAGCGGATAGGTACCTGACTGGTGGATAGGGTTCTGCGTCGCGATCACAAAGAATGGGTCGGGCAGAGGGCGGGTCTCACCTTCTATCGTGACCTGGCCCTCGGCCATCGCCTCCAGCAGCGCGCTTTGCGTACGGGGCGTTGTGCGGTTGATTTCATCTGCCAACAGCAGTTGGGTGAATATGGGTCCTGGATGAAAGCTGAAACTGGCGTCATTGCGATCGTAAACCGACACGCCGAGAATATCGGCAGGGAGCAGGTCGCTGGTGAATTGAACCCGTTTCCAGGACAAACCCAGCACATCGGCCAGTGCATGAGAGAGTGTTGTCTTACCCATGCCGGGCAAATCCTCGATCAACAGATGCCCACGAGCGAACAGGCAGCACAGCGCTAAGCGGATCTGTGGCTCTTTACCTAAAAGCACTTTGCCCACTTCAGCTACAGCGGTATCGATTAATGCCTGTATTTGCATTTGTGTGCCCCGAAATGTTTTCTTTAGTGTCTCTGTTCTTGCGTCAGTTCAACGCAGACAATGCCCGACTGAGATCGCCACAAAGATCGTCAAGATGTTCAAGTCCTACCGCTATGCGGATTAGGTTTTCGCTAATACCGGCCGCTGCACGCTCCTCGTCCGTCAGGCGACCGTGCGTCGTTGTTGCCGGATGCACAACCGTGGTTTTAGCATCCCCTAGATTAGCGGTGTGCGACAACATCTGAGTGGCGTCAATCACTCGCCAGGCTTCTTTGCGCCCGCCTTTAACTTGGAAGGACAAAACACCACCGAAGGCACGCTGCTGCTTAGCGGCAAGCGCATGACCTGGATGTTCGGGTAGACCCGCGTAGAACACCTGTTCTACCTGGTCCTGTTTTTGCAACCAGCGCGCCAGTTCCAGCGCATTGTGACTATGCGCATCCATGCGCAAGCGCAGTGTTTCCAGTCCTTTTAAAAACACCCAGGCATTGAAGGCACTCATCGTTGGACCACAGGTGCGCAAAAAAGTCGTGACCTCGCCCATGTGCTCCTGCCTACCAACCACTGCGCCGCCAATACAGCGCCCCTGGCCGTCAAGATACTTGGTAGCCGAGTGAATGATGATATCGGCGCCGTAGTCAATGGGCGTTTGCAGTGCGGGTGTGCAAAAGCAATTATCGACGACCAACAGCGCATTGCTGTCTTTAGCTAGCTGTGCAAATGCGGCAAGATCGGCGACCTCACACAGGGGATTGGAGGGTGTCTCCATGTACAGCATCGCCGTATTGGGTCGAATCGAACGCCGCCATTCATCCAGCGCTAGCAGGGGAACAAAGGTTACGTCGATACCAAACTTCGCCAGGTACTTTCCGAAGAGATTGACCGTTGTACCGAAAACATCGCGAGAGCACACCACGTGATCACCGCTTTTCAGCAACGCCATACAGGTACTCAGAATCGCCGCCATACCGGAGGCCGTACCCACGGCTTGCTCGCCCCCCTCCATCGCTGCGATACGGTTTTCAAAGCTGCGCACGGTTGGGTTCGTGTAGCGAGAATAGACATTGCCCTGCGCCTCACCGGCGAATCGTGCAGCCGCGTCTGCCGCGCTATCAAAAATATAGCTCGATGTAAGAAACATCGGCTCGGCGTGCTCTCCCTCTTCCGTTCGCGCAATGCCGGCGCGTATAGCAAGCGTGTCGAGGTGGGCACCCGCGAGCGGATTATCTTTGCTGTCATCAGTCATAGTGCTAAACAAACACTCCAGTAGCGAGCATAGTGTACCGCGACACCGCTACCGCATTGAAAATAAAGTGAATAATTAAGTGAATCGGTTCACACCCTATGGTGTCTGCAGGCGGTTTCGGCTGCGGAATTATACAGAGTCAGTCCAGGGTACCTACGATTAAATCTAGGGCGTGTCAGTGCGCGCAAAACCCAGCCAAAGGCGGGCCGCTGCATCTTTCGGCACTGACCCAGATTTGACACGCTTGCCCTGGTGCCACATAACGGCGAAATTCAGCGCCTAGTCCCTAGACATCGTTATGAATGCCTACCACAGCGCCGTCGGCCTGTAGCGCAGCTCGGCGCCGGGTCTGCGCATCATCATTGCGCAGCGAGTCCACCCGGTCGAGATAACCCTGATCAATATCGCCAGTAATGTAGTTACCATCGAATACGGAACAATCGAACCCGTCCACTTCCGGATTGCCTTCACGTGAGCAGCGCACGAGTTCCTCCAGATCCTGATACACGAGCCAGTCTGCGCCAATCAGCTTGCACACTTCATCTACGCTGCGTCCATGGGCGATCAGCTCGGAAGCAGAGGGCATATCGATACCGTACACATTAGGATAGCGCACGGGTGGAGCCGCCGAAGCGAAATACACTTTGGCCGCACCCGCTTCCCGCGCCATCTCGATGATCTGCCTACATGTGGTGCCGCGCACGATAGAGTCATCCACTAGCATCACATTCTTACCTTCGAACTCCAGCGGTACAGGGTTAAGTTTTTGGCGCACAGATTTTTTTCGCTGGCTTTGTCCCGGCATGATAAACGTGCGGCCAATGTACCGGTTTTTCATCAATCCCTCGCGAAACTTGATGCCCAACTCATGCGCCATGGACTGCGCCGCTATTCGGCTGGTATCAGGGATCGGGATGATCACATCGATCTGAAGATCCGGACGTATTCGCCGAATCTTCTTGCCCAGCGCTTCACCCTGACGCATGCGCGTCTTGTAGACGGAGATCTCGTCCAGCAGCGAATCAGGTCTGGCAAAATACACATGCTCGAAAATGCAGGGATTCAGGCTCGACCGATCGGCACACTGTCTCCTGTGAAGCACCCCGTGCATATCAATAAACACCGCTTCGCCTGGCGCTACATCTGAAATCATCGTGAAGCCCAGCACATCGAGTGCAACACTTTCGGAGGCGAGCATGTACTCCTTCCCGAGCTTGCTCTGCCTTGATCCCACTACCAGAGGGCGAATGCCCAATGGATCCCGAAATCCGAGTACACCATAGTTCACCACCATGCCGACCGCCGCATAGCCACCCCGACAGCGCCGGTGAACAGCCGTTACCGCGGTGAATATATCCTCGGCAGAGGGATTGAGCTTCCCCAGAGTTTGCAACTCGTGAGCCAGCACATTTAGCAAGACCTCTGAATCAGAATCAGTATTTAAGTGACGCAGATCATCTTGGAACAAGTCCCGCCCCAACTGTTCGGAGTTGGTGAGGTTGCCGTTGTGAGCCAGCGCGATACCGTAGGGTGAGTTCACGTAAAAAGGCTGCGCTAGCGCTGCGCCCGAGCTACCGGCAGTGGGATAACGCACATGTCCGACGCCCATGCTGCCCTGCAGTCTCTGCATATGATCCTGACGGAAAACATCGCGCACCAGACCTTCGCTCTTGCGCTGACTGAAGCGGCCCCCACCACAGACCATGATACCTGCCGCATCCTGACCTCGATGCTGCAATACCGTTAAGGCATCATAGATGTCGGGTGCCACATCCGCTTTGCCAACTATACCAACCAGTCCGCACATGCCCTTTTACCTCTGCCTTAAGTCTTTCAGGTACTGATTGTGGGCCACTGACCGCTACCCGCCTGGCGGAACAGGTCGCGCACCCACTGAGCCAACATATCTACATGCGGCATCAAAATAGACTGATCCAACCATGTCAAATCTCCTGGCGGCACAAGCTGGCGCAGCACAAAGACACAGACAAGAATCAGAATAATACCGCGAGCAAATCCAAACACGGTTCCCAACACTCTATCGAGCACGCTGAGACCGGTCACCTTGATCACCTGCCCAGCAAGATAGGTCACAAACGTCGACACTACCAGCGTACCTACAAAAAGTATTGCGTAAGCCGCCACATAACGACCCGTAATATTGTCGATCGCTCCAGATAGAAGCGAGGCCATTTGATCCACAAATAGATTGGCAATGAGGAACGCGACAACCCATCCCGCCAAAGACAGAGCTTCCTTGACAAATCCTCGCCACAAGCTGATCACTGTCGAGACCACCAAAACCACAATGATCACCCAATCGACCGCGGTCAAAGAAGCTGTCTCGGGCATTAAGGGACATACCTGACAATCATAGACTGTACGCCGAACAGGCTATTGATTCTGGGTTGAATGCGTTCCAGTTTAGCCCGCTCAACATTTGGGCCGATATACACGCGATACAGGCTCTTGTCTCCGCGCTGCAGTTTTTTGACATAGGCCTTTTCCTCAAGCGCAAGCAGGGCATTACGCAATTCGTCCGCCTTGGCAGCGCTGCTGACACTGGCGACCTGCAGAATCCATGCGATCGGCAGACCCATCTCATCCAGAGCAGGTTGCGCTGGTGCTTGCTCGCGAGGACCGCGAGGCGGCGCTATATCGGCGCTCGCTGAGTCGGGGGCAGGAATCTCCTGCGCCACTGCAGCGGCCGTTTCCGGAGGCATTGAAAGGCCGAATTCGTCAACGGCCTGCAGATCACCTTCGTCAACAATTTCCCATGTCTCGGTGCCTCTTAACCCCGTCGCGGAGGGTTCTGGCATGGTCGTATCATCAAGCTGAGGCGCCGGTGGAATAGGCTGTCGTTCCTGAGCGAAGCGCTCGGTTGGTTCAACAAAGATAATCGGCCAAAACACCACTGCGAGTGCCAGCAGAATCAAGGCACCTACAAGACGCTGTTTTAAGAGGTCATTCATGCGCCCTGCTCCACGGCTGCAAGCGCAGCAGCCACCGTCACAAAAGAGCCAAATACCACCAGTCTGTCGCCATCACCAAGCTCGGCGCGCGCAGCCTGATATGCCGCCGCCGGCGAGTGACAGATTCTATGTACTCGCTGTCCACGCGCGGCCAACAGGTCCGCGATCGCATCCGCCGCCGCCACGCGTGCGTGACCATCGCCTTCTGCCAAAAACCACGCCTCAAAACGACCGTCCGCCGCGTCAATCATGCCGCCGATATCTTTATCATTCATTGCTGAAAAAACACAAATAGTCTTTCCACTACAGTGACTTAAATCCAAAAATGCAACCAGATTATAAACTGCTGCCGGATTGTGTGCGACGTCGAGCACAAGCTCGATAGCGCCCATGGAGACAGATTGACAGCGACCCTTGGGCTGCGCCTTGACCACCGCCTCCTGGACAGCAGTCGCATCGTAGCGCCAGCCTAGTTCCAGACAGGCCTGCACAGCAGTGACGATATTTTCCGGCAAAATATTGCCTCTATCCAACCTCGGTAGAGTCAAGGTTTCGCCCTTCGCGCCCATTAACCAACCCTGCCATTGACCGCCCTGATGATTCACGCCAAACCCCTGCCCCAGGCAACGAATCGGGGCTGCTCCCACGTTTTGAGCACAATCCATAAGAGATCCGGGTGGGTCTATGTCACCAATCACCACCGGTCTATGAGCGCGCATAATACCGGCCTTTTCGGCTGCAATCGCCTGTCGTGAATCTCCCAGCCACTGTTGATGATCCAGATCGATACGCGTAATCACCGCCACCTGCGCGTCGACAATATTGACTGCATCCAACCTGCCACCCAGGCCGACTTCCAGCACCAACACATCGACCTCTCTAGCCCGGCAGACCAGCAGCGCGGCAAGCGCAGAAAACTCAAAGTAGGTAAGACTGATATCGCCCCGTGCCGTGTCAATGGCGCTGAATGCGGCCACAATTTCTTCGTCTTCCGCTTCCTGACAACCCACTCGAATTCGTTCGTTATAGCGCAGCAAATGAGGAGAGGTAAAAACCCCGGTGAGCCGGCCCGACTGCGTGAGCAGCGCTTCGATCAAGCTGACAGTTGAGCCTTTGCCATTGGTCCCTGCAACCGTGATAACAGGTACCGCTACGGGCAGTAGTGATAGCCTGGCGGCCACCGTTGACACGCGCTCCAAGCCCAGGTCTATAGGGTTGGGGTGAAGCGTTTCAAGCATGCACAACCAGTCGCTGAGAGACCTGGGAGAACTGGCATGGTTTTTCGGCGCTGCCTGCCGATTACTCTCCATCTACGGGCTTGACTTCCTCGTTATCTGACGGAGCTTCCGTTACCGTTGGTTCAGCTTCTGCATCTTTCGAGTCGTCTCCAGGCTCTACTGGGCTCAACGCGATGCCTGTCAGCTTAGACAAGAGCCGCGAGAGGGTGTCGCGCATTTCGCCTCGATGCACAATCATGTCAATAGCGCCATGCTCGAGTAAAAATTCGCTGCGCTGAAAACCCTTGGGGAGTTTTTGCCGTATTGTTTGCTCGATAATGTTGGGACCCGCAAAGCCCGCGCGCGCATCAGGCTCAGCTATGTTGATGTCACCCAACAGCGCCAATGAGGCTGAAACACCACCATAAATAGGATCCGTCATGACGGAAATATAGGGTACGCCTGCCAATCGCATTCTTTCCAGGACAGCACTGGTCTTCGCCATCTGCATCAGTGAGATCAATGCCTCCTGCATGCGGGCACCACCCGAGGCCGCGAAACAGATTAGCGGAACGTGGTTCTCCAATGCCTGCTGCGCGGCGCGGGTGAACTTCTCACCCACAGCGTAGCCCATGGAACCACCGTGGAAGTCAAACTCAAAGGCCACCACCACCACGGGCAAACCGTTCATCGTGCCGTTAAAGGCAAGCAAAGCATCTTTTTCGCCCGTAGAACGCTGAGCTGCGCTCAGGCGATCTCGGTAGCGTTTCTTATCCTTAAACTTGAGCCGATCAATCGGTTCGATATCGGTGAGTATTTCTTCACGGCCATCTGGATCAAGCGTGATATCAACGCGCCTTCGCGCGCCGATGCGCATGTGGTGGCCGCACTTCGGACATACATCGTTGTTGCGCTCCACGTCCGGGCGATACAGAACCGCGTCACAGGCAACGCATTTCTTCCAGAGACCTTCAGGAACGTTTGAGCGTTTCTCACCCTCCTCACTACGCACACCAGAGGGCAGAATCTTATTTATCCAGCTCATTTTATACCCCGCGCGAATGGAGGCGCCATTATAAACGCGAGCCTGCTCTACTAGGAAGTCGGGCTGTCAATTCCCTTGCGGATATCAGACAAGAGTGTTTCGACTGCGTGCATTGCGGCTTCTTTGTTGCCGTCGGTTTGCATAGCGTTATACATTGCCGCCACCAGTGCGCTGCCAACCACGACCCCATCGGCGACGCCCGCTACAGCACCCGCAGAGGCAGCATCCTTGATTCCAAATCCCACCGAGACAGGCAGCTGTGTGTGATCACGAATCAGTGCCACGTGCTTTGCCACATCCTCGACGTCGAGATTACCAGATCCGGTCACGCCCTTGACCGACACATAGTAGACGAACCCACTGGCCGCTTCGGTAATGCGTGCCACCCGCTCTTCAGGCGTGGTGGGCGCCACCAAGAAAATATTATCCATGCCAACGCGCTTCAACTCAGCGTTCACCGCCTCCACCTCTTCAGGTGGTATATCAACGGTTAAAAGCGCATCCACACCCGCAGCTGCGGCGGTATCGGCGAAGGCCGCGTAACCCATGCGCTCAACTGGATTAGCGTAACCCATCAGCAGCACAGGCGTCGTATCATTTTCCTGGCGGAATTCCTGCACCACTGCTATCGCATCTCGCAAACTGGTGCCGTTTTCCAATGCGCGTTCGTGCGCTGTCTGTATCACGGGACCTTCAGACATGGGATCGGAGAAGGGCACGCCTAGTTCGATGATATCGGCACCACAACGCACCATGCGGTGCATCAGCGGAACCGTTACACCGATATCCGGATCACCCGTAACGATATAGGGTATCAGCGCCGTGCGCCCCTCTGCCTTTAAAGCCTGAAAACAGCTCGCTATTCGGCTCACCTTCCGCGCCCTTAAAACTTGATGCCGTCAATCTCTGCGACGGTCAGAATATCTTTGTCACCTCGACCCGATAAGTTCACCACAATGACCTGATCTGGCGTCATCGTCGCGGCAAGTTTCTCTGTATACGCCAACGCATGACTTGTCTCCAGAGCGGGCATGATGCCTTCAACTTTCGTGACAGTATGAAAGGCTCTGAGTGCTTCGGCATCGTCCGCAGTCACGTAGTTGACCCGACCAATATCTTTCAGCCAGGCGTGCTCCGGGCCCACACCCGGGTAATCAAGGCCAGCGGAGACAGAGTGGGTCTCCATGATCTGGCCGTCCTCGTCTTGCATCAGATATGTCCTATTGCCGTGCAGTACGCCCGGATAGCCTGCATTCAAAGGCGCGGCGTGTGCATTGGTAGCCATACCGCGACCACCCGCCTCTACGCCGTACATGGCGACGCCTTCATCTTGCAGGAAGGGATGAAACAAACCGATCGCATTAGATCCACCACCAACGCATGCCACCAGGGCATCGGGTAGCACACCGGCCTGCTCCTGAACCTGGCGTCGGGCCTCGCGTCCGATGACACATTGGAAATCTCGAACCAACAGCGGATACGGGTGAGGCCCGGCGACTGTGCCAATGATGTAAAACGTTGTATCTATGTTGGTGACCCAGTCTCGCATCGCCTCATTCATGGCGTCTTTCAGCGTTCGTGATCCCGAGGTAACGGGCACCACTTCCGTTCCCAGCAACTTCATACGATAGACATTTAATGCCTGGCGTCTGACATCTTCTTCGCCCATAAACACCTGACACTCTAGCCCGAGACGAGCCGCCATGGTCGCGGTGGCAACACCGTGCTGCCCCGCGCCTGTTTCCGCTATCACTCTGGGCTTGCCCATATGTTTCGCCAACAGGGCCTGACCCATAGTGTTATTCACTTTGTGGGCACCAGTGTGGTTCAAATCCTCGCGCTTCAAAAAAATTCTAGCGCCGCCAATTTGCTCTGACCAGCGCTTGGCTTCATAGAGAGGGGAAGGACGACCAACAAAATGTGCCAAATCATCGTCCAGCTCTCGTTGAAAGTCCGGATCATCGGACAGCTCGCGATACAGGGATTCCAGTTCTGACAGTGCATGCATAAGCGTTTCCGCCACATACTTCCCGCCGTAGGCACCGAAGTGTCCATTTTGATCGGGCACCGTGGCAAATACATCATCTCGGACATTACTGGTCATGTACTGCTCCATCTAATTTTGCGTCCGCACGGCGGACAGATTCTACAAACTGCGTAATTTTAACCGAATCTTTACACCCCGGTGATTGCTCAACACCGCTGCTGACATCCACCGCCCAGGGTCGCACTCGCTCTACCGCTTCGGCCACATTGTCTGCGTTTAAACCACCGGCTAACAACACCGGCTTCGACCATTCCCCCTGCGCGAGGTTCCAGTCAAACGCGATGCCGGTACCACCACGCGCATTATCATGCCAACTATCCAAAAGCACGCCACGCGCACTTTTATACTGTTCACAAGTTACTGCCACATCGATAGCCTGCTTGACCCGTATCGCCTTGATCCACGGGCGGCGGAATTGATCGCAGAAAGCAGGTGTCTCGTCGCCGTGAAATTGAATTAGGTCGACGCCTACTGCATCCAAGGTCTCGCGAATTTCAGATTCGG
>JBCDFM010000036.1:0-23537 GCA_039178015.1 Pseudomonadota bacterium | reverse complement strand
TTCACGCGCAGTTAGATAAAATTCGCAGCATACCTGGAGTCGGATTTTTCGTTCGTCAGATCTTAAAGCATGCGCAAAGTTGATGTTGTAATACCGGTTTTCAAAGGGCTTGATGAGACACGTCGTGCTCTTGAATCCGTGTTACGAACAATTGATCAAGACTGGGCGCGAATCATTGTAATCAATGACGCGTCCCCTGAGCCTGAGATAACGGCCTACTTACGCGACCTTCGTGAACAGTGCCCGCATATTATTTTGTTGGAGAACGACCGGAATCTCGGTTTTGTTGCCACCGTAAATCGCGGTATGAACTATGATGTTGACCGCGATATTCTGCTTTTAAATAGTGATGTAGAAGTGGCTGGAGATTGGCTGCATCGACTGCGAGAAGCGGCCTATCACAACAAAAAAGTAGCGAGTATTACTCCGTTTGCAAACAATGCAACGATCTTCAGCTTTCCTGATTTTTGTAGCGACAATAACTTACCTTTTGGGATGCCGCTTACAGAGATTGATGCCTGTTTTGCAGCGCTTTTCGGCCCGGACGATGTCATTCCCGTACCCACAACTATGGGTCACTGTATGTATATCAATCGCCAGTGTCTTGAGGAGATTGGCTTGTTTGATGTCGACACCTTTGGCCATGGCTATGGTGAGGAAAATGATTGGTGTCAGCGTGCTGAGAAAGCCGGCTGGAGCAATTTGCATCTGGCAAACTGCTTCGTGTATCACGCCGGTAGCGTGAGCTTCGGGGCGCAGCAGCAGTCCCGATCTGATAGGGCGCAGGCTCTGCTGGCGAAGAAACATCCGCAATATGCGGGCGATGTTGCCCGATACCTAGAGGCAGATCCGGCTCGAGAAAAGCGCGGTCGCGCACTGTTGTCACTCATCGCGGAGCGCAGACTACCCATCGCCCTGATGGTCTCACATAATATGGGGGGCGGTGCCCAACAGCATGTGGAAGAACTGGTGGGACTTTATCAAGATCAAATTCAGTTCTTGTTGATTACGCCACAAAATGCGGGACAGTCGATACTCCTGAACTGCTTTGATGGCACCAGGCTGTTACAGGATGGTCTGCACTTCGAAATTCCCGCTGAGTACCAGAAGCTGCTGACGCTGTTGAAGGATCTGGGCGTAGGCCGGGTTCATTTTCACCACACGATGGGGCTGCCGCCTAGACTTTGGCTGTTAAGCAGCGACCTTGGAGTGGGTTATGACTTGACGATCCACGATTACTATCTGGTGAATGGCAATCCAACCTTAACAGATGCGCAGGCCTGTTACGTCCATCATACAGACAAAGACTTTGATGAGCGTTGCGCCAGTCACTACCCTCTGCCGCCGCAGGTAAGCGCATCTCAATGGCGCGATAATCAGCGCTTGCTGGTAGAGCGCGCCGACAGGGTCATTTTTCCCTCTGCCGATGCATGCCACCGGTTCTGTGAATTTTTTAGCGTTAAGTCAGCCGTGGTCGCCTGGCATCCTGACTATGCACGTTCCCAACCTTACCCGGCACCGCAGTGGCATTATGATCGACAGCGCCCATTACGCGTGCTGGTCATTGGTGCCTTGAGCAAAGAGAAGGGCGCCGACGTGCTGGAGGCCGTAGCGCAGGGTACGGCGCACGATGCCATTGAATTTCACTTGCTGGGATATGCGTATCGAGCACTGGACCAGGCTGTGCGGTCGCACGGACCATACCAAAACAGCGCGGTGTATTCGCTTATTCAAGAAATAGCCCCGGATGTCGTATGGTATCCCGCACAGTGGCCAGAGACGTATAGCTATACGCTCAGTGCTGCCCTCCATTGTGGGTTACCGGTGGTAGCGCCGAATCTGGGTGCTTTTCCCGAGCGGTTGGGCGAGCGAGCTTACTCTACCGTGATGCCATGGGAATTACCGCGAGCCGAGTGGATTGATTTCTGGCGTTCTATCGTACAGCAGGGATATTTACCCGCCGGTGAGCACTTGAACAAAGCGCTTATCGACAGTTCGCTGTTGAACATTGATTTTTATCGTGAAGAATATTCCAGCGCTATCGCCCTGCGGCAGGGCACGCTTCAACATGAAACTCTGGATAGTCTTGCAGATAATTATCACCTATCAAGGCAAGACCTTTCTCGCTCAGAGCGTTTGCTGCGAGGAATCTGGCGTCTCAGCCGCAGCCCGCTTGTGGCAAAATGCGTGGCGCTGGTACCTTTTAGGATTAAGCAATCTGTGAAGCGACGGCTATCTTCGCGCCCGATGCACGACATTGTCTATAAAGAGTAAAAGGAGAGAAGGCTTCCGCTTTTCCCTACATGGCTACCGTCTACCTTCATATCGGCGCCCCTAAGACCGCGACTTCGAATTTGCAAGGCCTGCTTGCGGAAAACTATCAGACTTTGCTGGGCCAAAGTGTGCTTTATCCGAAACTGTTACGACACGGTGATGCGCACCATACTCTGGTTGCCGACCTGATACAGGTCTATCAGGGTCACTCGATGGCTGATCTGTGGTATGGCGATCGAACCAGAGGTGAGGCATGGCGAGATTTACAACAAGAAATCGACGAGCATGTCGGCATTGAGAAAATCATACTCAGCTCCGAGCTGTTCTTTGGTCAGACCCGTAGGCTGGAAGATATGCTGGCGGACATACGAGGTCGCTTAAAGAATCATGAGATCAAGGTGATCGTTTACTTGCGGCGACAGGATCAACTCTACAGTTCCTTTTTCAACCAGGATGTAAAAGGTGCCAGGCAATGGGCGCATAATGCCTATCAGTTTTTTGAGACGCATCAGATCTTCCAGCAAGGCTACGACGAATTGTTGGATGTGTGGGGTGATGCTATCGGGCGCGAGAACATGCTGGTCCGTCCGTATGAACCGCCGCAATGGGTGGGGGGCAATATCGCTGAGGACTTCTGCGCTCTAGTGGGTATTAATCCTCTTAAAGAAAAGCCGCTCGCACCCAATCCGAGTTTGGGCCCCACGCAGCTCTATATCAAGCAATGCTTGAATAGGGTCGGTTACGACAAGGCTGAGAACGAGAGTGTATTGGCAGTATTGACCGAAGTGTGTCCTGAAGAACCAACATCTTTGTGTACATACGTACACAAGGGCTTGTACCGTCGCTATCGCAGAAACTGGATACATGTAAACAAACGTCTTGCCGAGCGCTACCTGGCAGGTAAACCATTTTTTCTGGAGCCGATACCCCCTGCGGAGAAGGTTAGCGAGTATCGACTCGATCGTGCCCGGTTGCACGCTAGCCTCGATTTGCTCTATCAGTTTTTGAGTGAGGGAGCAGATCACAAGCATCGAAGTCTATTTGCTCGAGCGATGCTGCTCATGATGTCGGAATGCGATCTCTGGGATGCCTTTGACGCGCGCCGTGCTGATGGCTTGCTGCAATGGTTGTAGTAAGCTGATGATCTTTCCTGAAGAGTCCTCCTGTTGAAGCTGCCGTTTGAAAAAGTGTCTCCTCACGAGGAGAAATTGCGAGCTTACTTTCGGGAGTTTCAGGTTCCATCGACAGTTGCGCCGCTGCAAAAGCCGGTGTGCATCATGCTTTTTACCAATCGGTCGGGTTCGTCCCTGGTCTCGGAACATATGCGCTCTTCGGAACAATTCACCGGTTTTGGGGAGCCACTGAATACCCATTGGGTACTTGAGCGTTGCGAACGCGAAAACCTAACGACCTTTGCCGACTACCTATCTTGGGAAACCAATCGGCTATATGAACACAAACCCGGTGCACTACTCGGGATGAAGGCGTCCTATGGACAGGCGATGATGCTGATGCGGGCGATGGCTATCCCGCATTTCTTTGACGATGTGCGCTGGGTGGTCATTCAGCGTGAGGATCTGCTGTCTCAAGCCATCTCGTTCGCTATCGCCGACCAAACCAAGCAGTGGCATAGCTTCGATAAGGCCGAAGGTGCGGAACCGGTTTACGACTTTCACGATATCAGGCGCCGTCTGCAGGGTTTTGCCAACTCCCACATGGCTATCAATATGTTCTGCTCCGTGTTTCAGATTCGGCCCCATCGCATTATTTATGATGAATTTGCGCGCAAGCCTTTGGCAGGTGCGAAAGCGTTGGCGGCTCACCTGGGGGTCAAGCGCGCGCGTTTTGATCTCAGCGAATTGCAAATGCAGAAGCAACACAGCCAATTGAGTGATAAGTTTCGGGAGCGCTTTCTGCGTGACTATCGCGAGCAGCTTTCGATTGGAAACTCGGTCAGCACCGATGAGGCGGACTCTACATGACGGATTGGCGCGCAGCAGTGCTGAATCGAAGAATGCTCATTTGCGTCTTCACCGGATTAGCATCGGGTATGCCGTTGTATGTGCTGTTCCAACTAGTCCCCGCGTGGCTAAAGGATGGCGGAGTCTCATTAACCGAAATTGGTTTGTTTGCTTTAGTTGGAATTCCCTACGCCTGGAAGTTTGTGTGGGCGCCATTGATGGATCGCTGGATTCCGCCCTTTTTGGGTCGGCGCCGGGGCTGGATGCTGATCTGTCAGATCGCATTAATACTGTCTATTGGCTTGCTTGGAGCGTTCCAGCCCGCGCAGTCAACCTGGGTTATTGCATGGCTGGCGGTCGCGGTCGCCTTCTTTAGCGCGAGTCAGGATATCGCCATTGACGCTTATCGGCGAGAAATACTGCCCGATGAAGAACTGGGCCTGGGTAATGCGATTCACGTGCAAGCCTATCGAATTTCAAGCCTGGTGCCGGGAGCACTGTCGCTGATTCTCGCGGACATCTTGCCCTGGTCCAGTGTCTTCTGGATTACGGCGGCGTTTATGGCAGTTGGTGTGGGAATGAGTCTTTTGGTCAGTGAACCCGAATCCCAAGTGCCGACCGGTAGGGGCTTGAAGGAGGCAATTGTTGAGCCGTTTGCCGAGTATCTGGGCCGCCGCGGCTGGCACGGCGTCGTTTTGGTTCTAGGCTTTATGTTCTTGTATAAGTTGGGCGATAACATGGCGACGGCCCTGTCCACACCTTTCTATCTGGATGTTGGCTTCTCCATGACGGAAATCGGACTGGTAGCGAAAAACGCGGCGCTGTGGCCGGCGATTATTGGTGGCCTGGCAGGCGGTCTGATTATGATAAAGCTGGGAATCAATCGAGCGCTGTGGTTGTTTGGTGTCGTGCAAGTGGTCAGTATTCTTGGCTTTGCTGTGCTGGCTGCATCTGAGCCCCATTTGTGGTTATTGGCCCTGGTGATCGGATTTGAGTATCTGGGGGTCGGGCTGGGCACGGCTGCGTTTACTGCTTTTATCATGCGAGAAACCAGCAAGATTTATGCGGCAACTCAGTTCGCTTTGTTTACTGCACTCGCGGCGGTACCGCGAACCTTTGCCAATGCCAGTACCGGAATTATCGTGGACCACGCTGGCTGGGTAAATTTCTTCCTGATTTGCGCTATGCTCGCTATCCCGGGCATGTTGTTACTGTTGTGGGTAGCGCCCTGGAACAGCGACAGCACTTAATCGACGCATTACGATTGGTTCCGCGACAATAATAATGAAAGTATTACATGTATATCGCACCTACTTCCCCGACTCCCAGGGCGGCTTGGAGGAGGTGATTCGACAGATTTGCCTTGCAGCCAGAGAGCACAATGTCACCAGCAAGGTATTTACCCTTAGCGACGAGCCATTTCCGCACACGCTGCCCAGAGTAGAGGGTGAAGTGGTCAGGGTTAGAAAAACCTTTGAAATAGCCTCATGCGGATTTGCGTTGCGGGGTATGCGTCGCTTTGCCAAAGAGGTTGCCTGGGCGGATATTGTCCACTACCACTATCCCTGGCCTTTCTCGGACTTGATGCATCTTACGATCGGGAAGCAGCGGCCTTCGATACTTACCTACCACTCCGATATTGTCAGGCAGCAGTTTTTATTATCGGTATATCGTCCTTTGATGAGCCGCTACCTGGATGCAATGGATATGATAGTGGCTACATCCCCTAACTACTTTGCCACTAGCGAGGTGCTAAACGAATACGCCAGTAAGGTACAGATTATCCCTATTGGGCTAGATGAACCCTCTTATCCGGCACTTCAAGATCAGGCACAGGACTGTGTTAACGCCCAGCAGAAGTATGGGCAGGATTTCTTTTTGTTTGTCGGGGTGCTGCGCTACTACAAGGGCCTTCATATCCTGTTAGACGCCATGCAGGGAGCAGACTATAAGGCGGTAATTGTGGGCAGCGGACCGGTAGAACGTGAGTTACGCCAACAGGCCAGCCGGCTTGGATTAGACAATGTGTGTTTCGCTGGTTTCGTTCCCGACCGGGAAAAAATGGCGCTATTTCGACTCTGTCGGGCCGTCGTTTTTCCTTCCTATCTTCGCTCAGAAGCGTTCGGGGTGACGCTATTGGAGGGTGCCATGAGTTCGCGCCCATTGATATCCGCGGAAGTGGGGTCCGGTACCAGCCATGTGAATATTCATGGCGATACAGGCATTGTTGTACCACCTGGCAGCAGCGAGGCTCTGCGGGAGGCTATGGATGATCTTTACCGCCATCCTGATAAGGCGGAGTTGATGGGTAAGAACGCGCGTATACGCTATGAACGTCTGTTTACAGGAAGTCGGATGGGAGAGCGTTACGCGAAAGCCTATCGCACTGTGCTGGAAACCACATCAGTGGTTGCCTCGACGTAATATGTCTGCGCCGGAGCTTGTCTATCTGCATATTCCAAAGACGGCGGGGACCAGCCAGCGGCGAGCTTTTCAGAGACACTACGGCAAATCTCGCGTGTACTGGCACAGCCGTAATAATGAAGCGTACTCCAAAGAGGCCATTGGTGAGAGTGTTGTGGTCGGCGGACATAAGGGGCTGGCGTTTTATCCGCCGAAACTCGACGCGCTGTTTTGCGCAGTCGTTCGCGATCCGATAGAGCGGGCGGTGTCACTGTTTAGGTATTACACGCAACCGACTTTCGCGCCAGCTGGCAATCGAGCAATGACCAGTGAACGCGCTAGAGCGCGCATCAAAGAAAAGTCCCTTGATCCTGATTCCATGCTGCGATCCATTAAGCAAAGCAAGGTCTTCCGACAGGAAATATGCAATCGCCAGTGTGTCTATTTGAGCATGTCCGGTAACCGGTTCAAGGGCGTTCGCAAAAGCCTAAAGAAGCGTGATCACCTGATTGGGACCGCCAGTCGCTATGACCTCTTTCATCGAGAGCTGACCAGTCTTTTGGGCTGGCCGGAAAGCGAACCGGTATTCGTCAACCGAAGCAGCGAAAACTACGCCGCACCTTTTTTGCAAGATCGAGAGCTCGTAGAACTGCTGCTGGAGCTAAACCAGGAAGATCAAAAACTGTTTCTCTGGATCGAGAATGAGTGTGAGGGTATTTGGAGCGGCTTTTCTGATGACGCGAAGCGCAGTCGCAGGCTGCAGAGTTTGCCTCTTGTGGATAAGAAAGTTCTGCTCCGGGAAAGACGAGATGAAATCGACGCTGCGCAGTATTGGCCGAAACGCCAACGGCGGATGATTCAATGGCCGCTGAGCCACTGTGTGATCTCCAAGTCTTGCAAACTAGCCTATGCGCCTCAACCAGGCGCGGTAGACAGTGCCATCAAGAAAATGCTTGTGGAACTATCATCGATAGAGCACAAAAACATCCTGAAGCCTGCAGATTTTGATTGGGTAACCGATCGATTTATCACAGGCATACTGCTCGACGATTGGAGCAGGGAAGATGTTGCAGCTATGACCAGTTCGGGAAAGTTCTTTGTATTCGCTGTGGTATATGAACCTGTCAAAAGACTGATTGATCTGTTTGAGCAACGTTTTGTGGTGTTGCGCAATCAGTTGTCCAACTGGGAACCGCTTTACCAGTTACTCGTAGATGCGCAGCGGCAGGCTACTCCAGATCTCCATTTAGGCGTGAGTTTTCGTCAATTTGTACATGGCTGTATTAGTGGTCGCTATCAGCATCGTCTGCTATTTACGCAAGCCCGCTATCTTCCATGGGCAGACCGCTACGACCGATTCTATTCTCCTGGTCAGCTCGGCGAGCTGAGACGCGATCTCGCTGAGCTGTGCGGATTCTCCGTCAGACTCCCTGAGCCTCCGGCAACAGAGAGCTTGAACGCCGTATCGAAGTCAGCAATATATGCTGATACACCAGCGGGGCGTTTACCGTCAGATCCCACTTTTTGGCGTACTCAGCTGCTAGACGAGGAGTTGTTAGCAAAAATCACGCATTTCTATGCAAGGGACTTCAAACTGTACAATCGAACACAAGGCCCTAATGAACGGATGGAGACGAGATGATCACTGAAGTCGAACGCGTCCAAGGATTGATTAGACGAAGAATTCTGGAAAACGCGCTGTCACGTGACAACCTGACTCATCTTACAGAGAAGCACTTTAAGCCACTGCGGCTTGCAAGGCGGGAAAGTGTGGTTGCACGCGACTATCAACGTCAGCACTGGGTACTGGCAGAGCTCCTGAGTGAGTATGACCGCAGGTTTGTGCAAAACGCCTACCTTGTGCTGTTAAAGCGAGACGCCGACGCAGACGGACTCAACTCAAGACTACGCATGCTACAGCGCGGAGCCTGCTCGCGAGTCGAGATTCTTTTTCGACTGCGCTACGGCGCAGAGGGCAAGCAGCACGGAACGACAGTGAAAGGCTTGGTGCGGGCGTTTCTTGTTGAGCGCATTTGTCGAATTCCCATACTGGGGGTTGCACCCCGCCTGCTGCGCGCCTTACTTTACCTGCCAAATCTGCGACGTGATCTCGAAGAGCTAAGAGGTTTTGTTGCAATGCAGGCGAACGAGTTAGACAAAAATGATCAGGAAATAGTGGATTTCCAAAACGAGCAGTTTTCAAGAATGCTACGCCGGTCAGATCTATAGTCGGGCGCGTGGCACAGCACGAAATTATATGAATGTACTGATACTCAATACGCAGGTGCCGTTTTGCTATGGCGGCGCTGAGGTACTAGCCGAAGACCTCATGACTCAACTTCGCAAGGCGGGTCATCGCAGCGAAATACTGACGCTGCCGTTCAAATGGTACCCCCAACAAACGCTAAGTAATACGATCCTGGCCGCTAAGCTGATGGATATCAGCAGCTTTAACGGTATTCATATTGATCGTGTGATTGCCTTAAAGTTTCCCATGTGGTTGATCCCACATCCTGCGATGTCCCTATGGATATTACATCAGCACCGAGCCGCATACGATCTATGGGACTCAAAGTTGTCAGACCTGGCCAGCATGCCCGATGGAAAACTGTTACGAGATCTGATTCGGCGGGAAGATACAGCGGCGATAGAAGCGGCTGATACGGTGTTCACAATTTCAGGCAATGTCACTGGTAGGCTGAAGCAGTACAATAGAATTGACTCGAAAGTGCTATATCCACCGCCGCGTTGCATGGAACAATTCCACGTTGAAAGCTACGGTGACTACTTATTCTTCCCCAGTCGTATCTCTCCGATTAAGCGGCAAGAAATGGTTATTGAAGCGCTCGCGCACACCGAGGAGCCAATCAGGGTGGTGTTTGCCGGTGAGGCAGATAGCCCCCAATACCTGCAGAGACTGCAAAAAAGGGTAAGCGAGTTAGGGCTTGAGTCACGAGTGCAATGGTCCGGGTACATTTCTGACCAGGCTAAGCTCGATCTATATGCGAATGCGCTGGCTGTTATTTTTACCCCCGTAGATGAGGATTATGGTTACGTCACGCCGGAAGCGATGTTGTCGTCAAAGGCGGTGATTACCTTGGAGGATAGTGGCGGCGCAACCGAGTTTGTACAGCACGATCTCAATGGGTTAGTCACAAAGCCCGATGCGCGTGAGCTTGCCCTTTCCATGGATCGATTGTGGAACGATCGCAATCAGACGGAAAAGATGGGGAGCGCTGCTCGTGAACGAATCGAAACCATCGATTTATCCTGGTCTAAAGTGCTCGCGGGTTTATTGTGAGCATGCGTATTCAGTGGTTTTCCCCGATTGATGAACGCGACAGTGAAATTGCGCGCTATAGCGCGCAACTCATGCCCGTATTGGAAAAGTGTGCGAGCGTGGTAGAGATTGATGATGGTAGCGGCCCGGTGCAACCATCTTGGTGGTCCGCCTCGAGCGTGATTGGCGATAATGACGTTGGCGTGGCACCGCTTCCCATCTACCACATTGGAAATAATCCACTACATCTCCCTATTTTTCAGCGCTCCTTGCAGGAGCCGGGCTTGGTTGTGTTGCATGATTTGAGCCTTGTTGATCTGGCGCGTCATTTGTCGCGCGAAATGGGTGAGGCCGAATTGTGGAAAGAAATGATGTGCTTGCAGTACGGCGATGAGCTGCGAGCCTTGGTGAATCGCAGTGAAAAATCAGTTTCCGACTACAATAAAATGGTCACACAATACCCCTTATTTCAACCCTTCCTTCAGGGCGCCATGGGCGTTGTCGTGCATTCCCGATATGCGCTGCAAAAAGTGACGACAAAGCTTACCGATGAACGACGCATTGTTCAGCTCAATCTACCTGCTGTTGCTCCTCGAATGCAGTCGCCTCGAAAACGCCCGTCGGAGCAACTGCGATTTATCTTTTGCGGACATGTCGGCCCGAACCGCCGATTGCTGCAGTTTATGGAAGCCTGGAGTCAGATAAGCGGGCCTGAACGCATTCGGCTAGAGCTCTATGGTAACGTAACGAATGATCGCCAGCTGATGCAACACGCGCAACGTTTTGGAATCGCAAAATATCTCACGCTGCATGGTTATGTTGGCGAAGATCAGCTGGAAGAAGCGTTGCAATCCGCAGACTTCGCTCTCAATCTGCGTTACCCCACCATGGGCGAGGCCTCTGCAAGCCAGCTGCGTTATTGGTCAGCGGCACTTCCTACCCTTGTGAGTGACGTTGGCTGGTATAATGAAATTCCCAAGGACACGGTTTGTCCAATTACGATTGACAACGAAATCCAGGACCTGCGTGATTTGCTGGAGAGTGCCCTGGCTTCCCCGGAGCGATTCGAAGAATCGGGTCTTCGAGGTCTGGCGCACCTTAAAAGATATCATGATCCGAATGACTACGCGCAAGGACTTGTGGCACTGGCGAAGCAGCTTTTGCAGGTGCGACTAGCATACAGGGCCCTGGACACAAACTTCGTTGCAGCGATCGCATCATTGTGTCAACGGGAGCAAGAGAGCGAGTTGTTCAGCAACGCTATAGAGACCGCCGTGGACACATTCACGGCTGTAGAGTAACCGGGGAGTATAATGAAAAATGCGGTTGTCACGGGTATTTCTGGTCAGGACGGAGCCTATTTGGCGCGACTCCTGCTCGATAAGGGATATCGCGTTTGGGGTGCAACGAGACGCACCAGTTCTATCAATCATTGGCGGCTTGCGGAAGTGGGTGCTCTTGACCATGAAAACCTGGTACTGGTTGACTACGACTTAACTGACCCAGGATCTGCGATACGCCTACTTAGGCGCAGTGGTGCTGAAGAAGTTTACAATCTCGCGGCCCAGAGTTTCGTCGGCGTCTCGTTTGATCAGCCTGCTACAACGGCCGAAATTACCGGGATTGGTGCCGTACATTTACTGGAAGCGATTAGAATTGTTGACCCATCGATTCGCTTTTATCAGGCGTCTACATCCGAAATGTTTGGCCTTGTGCAGTCAGTACCGCAGTCTGAATCTACGCCGTTTTATCCTCGTTCCCCTTATGGTGTCGCGAAGCTGTACGCGCACTGGATGACCGTGAATTATCGGGAATCCTACGGGATATTTGCGTGTAGCGGAATTCTGTTCAACCACGAGTCACCCCTGAGAGGTAGGGAGTTTGTGACGCGCAAGATCACCGACGCGGTGGCGCGCATTGAATTGGACCAACTGGACCAGTTGCAGCTGGGCAATCTTGATGCGCGGCGGGATTGGGGTTTTGCTGGCGACTACGTGGAAGGTATGTGGCGAATGCTACAGCAAGATCAATCCGATACTTACGTGCTTGCTACACAACGTACACAGAGTGTTCGCGATTTCGTAAACCTGGCGTTTCAAGCCGTGGACAAAACCATAGAGTGGGTTGGCGATGCTGATAGTGAACAAGGATTGTGTACAAAAACTGGCAGGGAGCTTGTCAGCGTTAACCCAAACTTCTATCGCCCTGCAGAGGTTGACTTGCTTATTGGAGATTCAAGTAAGGCGAGAAACGAGTTGGGCTGGGAGGCAAGGGCTACCCTGGAACAGCTATGTGAAATGATGGTTGAGGCCGATCTGTTTCGTGTCCAAAGGGGAGTTTCCTTCTAGTCTATGACGGCTAAGGCACTTGTGACAGGCTTGAGGGGGTTCACCGGTCGATACATGGCGCGCGAGCTAAGCGCGATGGGATACCAAGTGGTGAGTCTGAGCGGGCGCGGCATAGAAGACGCTGAATCCAGTGAGCTAGATCTGCGCGATCGTGTGGCAGTGAACTCAGCCGTGACTGCTATACAACCCGAAGTAGTGGTGCACCTCGCGGCCGTCGCCTATGTGGCGCACGGTGATGTTAACAATATCTACACTAGCAATATTGTCGGATCTCGTAACCTGCTGTCGGCCCTGGCTGGCTGCGACAAACCGCCTAAAAAAATTCTTCTGGCTAGCAGCGCCAACGTATACGGTAACGCACGCATGCCGACACTTGATGAAACCTGTCCAGCAAGACCCGAGAACGACTATGCCATCAGTAAATATGCGATGGAACTTATGGCGCGGCAGTACCGAGATGATCTTCCCATCACGATAGCGCGTCCATTTAATTACACAGGTGTAGGACAGTCCCCTGAGTTCTTACTGCCGAAGCTTGTTAGACACTTCGCACAGCGCGCGCCGACCGTCGAACTGGGTAACATAGATGTATACCGTGATTTTAATGATGTCAGAATGGTAGCGGCAGTTTATGGCAGACTTCTGGAAAAAGGTGAGTCTGGAGAAATCTATAACGTGTGCACGGGCGCGGCCTACTCAATTCGCGATGTTTTGGGCATATTGGCGGATCTCGTCGGATACTCAATCGAAGTGATAGTAAATCCCAGCTTCGTGCGTGATAACGAAGTGAAGCGTTTGGTGGGATCGAATCGCAAGTTGGTCGAGTGTATTGGCAAAATTTCGCAGATTCCTCTGAACGAAACGCTCGAGTGGATGTATCGTGATCTAACCGACCGGTGAAAGTTCTGCTCGATATCAGTGCGGTAACATCCCCTCTATCAGGTATTGGTCGATACGCTTTGGAGATGGCCCGACATCTGCCTCGCTGCGGTGAAGTATCAAAAGTAAGCTATTTGCGGGGGCGCGAGGTTGGCGATTCCTGGAGCGTGACTCAAGAACCGGCAGCCGCACCTGCGGATGGAATTAGAAAGGGCATGAGGGCAATGCTGCCCTACCGCTTTCTGCTTAGGCCCTATCGGAGGATGAGGGCGCAAAGCCTGGCCCAAAGGCTGCATCCCTTTTCTGATCACGTATTTTTTTCCCCTAACTTCAGTATGCCCCCAGTAGCCGGACCTTCGATCGTCACACTGCATGACCTATCTGTTTTCCATTTTCCTCACTTTCATCCTCGCGATAGAGTCAATTTCTTAGAGGATCAGATTGCCTACGCCGTGGCTCATGCAGGTCATTTGGTGACAGATTCTGATTTTGTCCGTCGCGAGTTGATCCAGCTGATGTCAGTTAGCAAGGACAGAATCAGCGTTGTCCCCCTGGGGGTGAGTCCGGCGTTCAAACCGCGGCCGCGGCGTGAAATTGTCAGCACCTTGAACCGGTACGGCCTGCCGGAAACTGGCTACGTGCTCAGTGTTGGTACGCTTGAACCGCGCAAAAATCTCGCATTACTGCTGAGTGCCTACGATCAGCAATCGTCGGCACTGAAGAAACGGTTTCCTTTGGTAGTAACCGGTGCCAGCGGTTGGAAGGATAAAGCATTGTTGCAGTATTTGGAGAAACTTCAGCAAAAAGGCGAAGTGATCCACCTTAATTATGTCCCCGAAGAAGACTTACCTATTATCTATGCCGGTGCTACCGTATTTGCCTACCTGTCTCACTATGAGGGTTTTGGTCTACCGGTGCTAGAGGCAATGAGCTGTGGTATTCCAGTTGTTTGTGCGGACACATCCGCACTGCCCGAGCTTTGTGGCGATGTTGCTCTGTTTGCAAAACCCTCCGATCTCGCCGAGATTAAGCACAGGCTGCAACGCGCTCTTGAAGATGACGAGTGGCGACTGTCTGCGGCTGACAAAGGTATAAAGCGTAGCGCACACTTCACCTGGCAAAACGCAGCTGACAAGATTGCCAAAATCGGCGCAGATTTAGAGAAGTAGCAGGGTTTAAGAAATGCAAAGGCTAGAGTGAATACGGTAAAAATCGGAGTAGATGCCCGACCTTTAGCCCACCCGGGAACGGGGATTTTTCGCTATACCCTCGAGCTGCTTTCTCGCATGTGTCGAATGGGAGGGCAATGGTATCTTTACTCACCGGTAAGCTATGACATCGATTTAGTGTCGCTCCCCAACGTGCATCATCGTATTGGCCACCTATCCGCCCGACTTCGGGCGGGACAGTTGGCGCATGCCTTGATTCCAATTTGGGCAAGGAGGGATTCTATCGGTACTTTTTGGGGACCGCGGCATCAAATCCCGGCGCTTATACCGCACAGTGTTAACGCTGTGGTGACGATACATGATCTCGTATTTTTGGACTGTGCGGAGACCATGCGCTTTCCGGGCAAACAGATCGAAGGATTTTTCACGCCGAGAGCTATGGCTCGAGCAGACTGTATTGCCGTCGTCTCAGATTTTACCTATCGCAGGCTGGTAGAAAACTATCCCCAGTTTGCCGACAAGGTGGTCATAATTCCTGGCGCTAGCCTGCTGCAAAGCACGGTTAGCCCGTGTGAAAGTCACTTAGGTGGTGTACCAAAGTCCGACTACTTTCTATTTGTCGGTACGCTGGAGCCACGTAAAAATCTCCCCAGAATACTCAGGGCGTTTCGCCGATTCGCCACCGAGACACCCTCCCAGCTGTCGCTTAAAATAGCCGGTAATACGGGCTGGGGTGGACAGGACATCGCCGGTATGGTCGATGAACTTGGACTTGCTAGTAGGGTGCAGTTACTTGGGAGGGTTGCCGACGAGCACCTGCCTGAACTCTATCAAAATGCGCATACTCTGCTGATGCCCTCACTGTATGAAGGGTTCGGATTGCCTGTGATCGAGGCACTATCCTGTGACGTGCCTGTCGTGACATCCCGCGAGTCAGCAATGGCGGAAGTGGCTGGCCCTGCTGCGCACTATGTTGATCCGTTATCTGAAGAAGAAATCTTTCAGGCGATGCGGATGATGGTATTCGACGAAGACAAGTATCGAAAGCTCAAAAAAGAGGCTAGGGATCGGGTAGATATTTATGACTGGAACAGGTCTGCAGAAATGCTGTTTAGTAGATTAGGTAGTCGCACCTTGAGCAAGCGATAGCCAGGCCAGGTTATAACTTAATGTTCGTGGGATGCGAGAGGGGGCGCACAAACGTTTGATATTTCTTGTCTATTCACCGATAGCCGCTGACGATATCGAAACGAGCCTAGGGGTAGCTGATTACAGCTATTACTTCGTGATGCAACGATTCCTGCCTCTGCTGGAGGAATATGGCGACGTATGCGTATTGAAAAGAGCGCCCACGGATGCTGAGATAGAGCTTTACAAAAAGTCGGGCCCCTGTGTTTATCTATCTTTTGCGCCTCCGGATAAACTGGCTGATGTATCTGCATGTCCGGTGATTCCTGTTTTTGCATGGGAGTACAGCACGCTTCCTAACGAAAGCTTTTCCTGTCGCAAGGATAATTGGGTCGCTGCATTGCAGCCGGTCGCCCATGCAATTACTCACTCGGGCTATGCCAAGGATGTAGTCGCGTCCGGTGTTGCAAACGCTGTGGAGATTGCATCAATTCCTGCACCGGTTTGGGATAGCTTTCAGTCTACGCGTGATCAACGTCAGCGCATCCGCCCGAGAGGCCTAGACGCCCTCTCGTTGGACTGCACTGTGATTGACACGGATGACTTTCTCATCAGTAATACCTCAATTCGGCCTAAGCCGAGTATCGGTGATCATACAAAGCATGCGCTTATCGGTGTTTGGGATGGGTCGCCGCTGCAATTTGATCTTTCACGTGAACAACGATCTCTGACTCTTATCGGTTTCAATGAGCCTGAACCCTGGGGCATCTGGTCCCTATCTGGCTATCCCTGGATGATGTTTGATTGCGCACTTAAAGGCGAATTAGAGCTGACAATAACTCTGCGTGGCTATTTGCAGAATATTGGATCAATCGTCCGACTCGAAATCGGGTCTGCCTGTGCCGATACCCTTCTGACAGACCGACTGACGCAACATGTGTTCAGGTTCAGTCTGTCCGATGCCAGCAATGTCTTGGCCTTTCTTGGGCTTGAGAAGCGAGCGGTGGACGGCGAAGACCCCAGGGACATTGGGCTCGGCATAGCGAATCTGCAAGTCAGACGGGTGTACCCCGAAGAGGTGATGCAAGACGAAACGCAGGCAGTGCAAATCATAGCGCTATCGCGTGAAGATTTGGTGGTTGATGGTTTTCATCTACCGGAGACTCACGGCAGGTGGTCCGAGAGCGCGGACTGCAGCATTCAGTTGCCAAACGCAGTAAGTGGAAATATGCAGGTCTCGATAGAGTTATTCCACATGCTCCACAATGATGGCGAGACGATCGATGTTTCTCTTGGTAGCCAGACAGAGTCGATTACGCTGGCGCCGGGGGTGCTGAGTTATGAAGTTCAATTTAAAGACGTATGCCAAACTGACGTTCTCAGGATGTGTGGTCTGAAGTCTGGCCCCGGTAGCGAGCACGACAAACGACTCCTTGGAATTGGGCTTGCTGTGCTTTCTCTGCGTGCCATGCCTGTGGAAGCAGAACCGCAGACACTGCAAGCGAAACTAGCTCAATTTAGTGAATCAATGCGGCGCGGGTTGTCGATCGCAAGGCAGCGAGTCAATACATTCCGAAAAAAGCCCATTCTTTACACTGCGGTTCTCAATCCCAAAGACGGGCGCAAAAATTGGGAAGATATTTTGACTGCATTTGTCTATGCGTTTCGCAAGGATAATGACGTTACGCTGTTGATTAAGGTTACCTACCATGACCTTGAGGAGCTTTATGCGGATATCTTTACGATGCTAAGTGAGTTACATCCTTTTTCGTGCCGCATTATTTTTATTCATGGCTATTTGCGCGAAGAGGCATATGAGAACCTCATTCTACAGAGCCATTTCGTTGTCAATGCGTCTCGAGGCGAGGGCCAGTGCCTGCCTTTAATGGAATTTATGTCTGCCGGTGTTCCCGCAATTGCTCCCGATAACACCGCGATGGCAGAGTATGTTAATCGCGAAAATAGCCTGATCGTCGCGTCTAGTCCTGAACTGACCTTCTGGCCCCAGGACCCGAGACAAGTATTTCGAACGCTCTGGTATAGAATCAATTGGGAATCGCTGGTTGTTGCCTTCACCGACAGTGCAACGCTGTATCGGCAGAAAAGGCGAAAGTATCAGAGATTCAGTCAGAATGCGGCGGAGTCTTTGCAATCCTACTGCTCACTGAAGGTCGCCAGAGCTGGCCTTGATCACATTGTTAGAAAACTGGTTCCCGATCATGACACATGATTTATTGATCATGGTATTTTCAGAAACGAAGGCGGAAACGGTTCGATCGAGTTTGGGCAATGCCGACTACAGCTACTACTTCATACTGGAAAAATATCTGCCATTACTCAGACGCATTGGCACGGTACAACATATTGATGACCCCGGCGTGGAAGTCGATAGTCTTTACGCCGCGGCGCGATCCGCAAATAGAAAAGCGATATTTCTGTCGTTCACGCCACCCCATCGGACACTGAGAAATCTCAGCTGCCCCACGGTTTGCGTAATGGCTTGGGAGTTTGGCAGCATCCCGGATGAGGATGAAGCACACGCTGACAATGGATTGAACTGGGTAGAGATGGTTCGTGAGATTGGTAGTGTCATAACCATCTCTGAATACGCGACACGAGTTATTCAGTCGCAGGTTGGCGGTGATGTCAGTGTGTGGACGGTACCGGCACCAGTTGAATCAATTGATGCGGCGGTCCCGGATCATCCGGCGAGCGCTTCGACTAGCCTGCAATTGAACGCTTTTGTTATCGACTCCCAAGACTGTGAAATAGATGAAGAGCGCGCAACAGCGAACGCCAGACAATCTGGCAATGAGGATGGGCCAGCCTGGGACGGTAGCGATATCACAATGGCATTTGCATCCAACGGCGTGTCCTGCGGCCAATATTTGGTCGGTTTTTATGCTGAGGAAGAGTGGGGCTGTTGGTCTCGAACCACCTCACCTCAGATTGTGCTGCCGTGGCAGCTCGACGGCAAAATATCTTTGGAGCTGGTCCTTGTTGGATACGGGGAAAACAAGGGCAGGGCAGTCCATGTGGCGATAGGCGGATGTCATCATGAACTGGAGCTGCCTGAAACTATGTCACCGATTGAGCTGGTTTTTGAACTCTCAGGTAAGGCCAATACGATACAGTTCTCCGGTTTGAGAGCGCTGCCTCTTCCCGGAGCTCGCGATCATCGAACGTTAGGTTTAGGCCTAAAAAGTCTGCGCTTGCGTGCTTTGGATAATGTTGATCGAGCGCCCTTGAGCGTGGCAAAACAGAACCCCGTTGCTGATCAAGATGATCAAACTCTACACCTTGCGGGAACAGTCTATGCATCGGTCTTTAACCCGGAAGATGGTCGAAAAAACTGGAAGGATATTGTCACGGCATTCTGTTGGGCGTTTCGAGACGATCCGAACAAAGTGCTGTTGTTGAAGATGTCGCACCACAATAGATCTGTGTTTATGGGAGACCTGCTATTACTGTTTTCTCGCTTGTACCCCTTCAAGTGCCGTATTGTGGCCATTCATGGCTATTTGTCCGACGGTCAACTTGAGCAATTGAAAGCAGCGACCCATTACTACGTGAATGCATCCGGTGCAGAGGGGCAGTGCCTGCCGCTGCTGGAGTTTCTCGCTGCGGGCGTTCCAGCGATCGCGCCCGATCACACGGCGATGGCGAGCTATATTTCAAAAGACAACGCTTTCATAGTGGCGTCTTCGCTCGAGCCACAGGCCTGGCCTATTGATTCCCGCCGAGCCTATCGGACCACAACCCAGCGAATTGATTGGGACTCGTTGCGCCTAGCCTTTTTGCAGAGTGCGTCAGTCTTGCAAGAACACATAGATCAGTACCAAAAGATGCAGCTGTCGGCTAAGGTGGCGGTAAGAAATCATTGTTCGCCAGACGCCATGACGGACCGACTTCATAGGATAATTGAATCGCTTGTCTAGGCGTGACGGTTTTGCTTCGAGCCTTCATTGCAATTAATAGTCGATCATTCTCAGAGACTGCTGGTAATCCATGTATATAATCTATCCTCTTCACTTTTTCGGGAATCCCAGCGAGTGACAGCAAGGACAAGACCCTACGCGCCCGATGTCGGTATGCGTGATCGGGTTAAAGAAGGTTGGTGTAATGGTAAGACGGGCCAGTTGACCGAAGGCGTGGTCGTGCGGTCTACCGATACCGTCATTGATGTTGGCTGTGGTTATGGTGGTCTCATCGGATTTTGTGCCGGCCAGGGCGCGCGCACTATTTTTATTGATGTTGATACCGAGCGCTTGCTCGCGACCGAGAACAGTATCAAGGCTTCGCCAGCCCACGCTTATCGTGCGATTCACTCGGACTGTGATCCCATCCCGCTAGACCAAGAAATGGGTGATATCGTAATTTGTACAGAGGTGCTTGAGCATGTCCGTGACCCTCACCGGCTTATGAGCGAGCTGGTTCGCATTACCAAGCCTGGCGGTAAGCTGGTGATTACTGTTCCAGATGGACGCGCAGAAATTTTCGCTGCCGCGACAGCGCCGGATAGCTACTTCGTCGAGCCCAATCATATTCGCGTGTTTGCAACCGGAGAATTAGAGGCGTTGATAGTTGAGGCGGGTTTAGCCATAGAGAGCGAGCACCATACCGGGTGCTTTTGGGCCTTTTATCTTCCACTATCCTGGCTTACTGCCAGAGATGATGATGACGTGCCAGTAGATAATCCACACCCGATAACAGATCATTGGACGCGTCTTTGGCAGGGCGTTCAAAAACACCCAAAGGGCGAGGCAATACGTGAGGCCTTTAACCAGGTTCTGCCTAGAACTCACTGTATTGTTGCCTCAAAGCCGGTGTCGACGTAAACACGCCCGCTGGGATGAACGATGGAATACTATGAATAATGTGAAAAGACCCAGGTCCGCCTCGGTGGGCCTTAAAGACAGAACACTCGAGGGTTGGTTTAATCGAGAAACGGGCGAACTGGCCACAGGCGTGCCGGTTCGGGCGAGTGATACTGTGATTGACGTCGGCTGCGGCGACGGCGGTGTGATTGGATTCTGTGCATCTCAGGGCGCCGAGGTCATATTTATTGATCGAGACAAAGTGCGCCTGGAAAGAACTGAGGCACGAGTGGCTGAGTCCGCAGCCAGATCCTATCGGGGGATATTGTCCGACTGTGACCCGATACCGGTGGCGGATGCGACGGGCGATTTGGTGATATGCACTGAGGTGTTGGAGCATGTGCCCGATCCTGCGATGTTTTTGGCAGAGCTTGTACGAATTACCAAGCCGGGGTCTAAACTGCTGCTGACGGTACCGGATTCGAGGTCGGAAGAATTGGTGGCAGCGACTGCGCCAGTAGAGTACTTTCAAGAGCCCAATCATATCCGCGTCTTTTCAGTCGATGATTTTAAGTCACTTGTCCTCAATGCCGACCTGGAGATAGAGAGCCATCAGTTTCTGGGCTGCTTTTGGAGTATATTTTGGCCATTATCCTGGATGACATGTAAACCGGGAGGTGGGCTGCCTATAGATAACGATGACCCTATTGTGGAAAACTGGGTGAGCCTCTGGGCTCATCTGCAGCGCCATCCGGATGGCGAGAAGATCCGAAATGCGCTCAACCAGCTGCTTCCTAAATCCCAGTCTATTGTTGCCCGTAAACCTATGTGAATGAGCAGATGGTCAAACTTGACTTTCTTGTGCCCGGATTCAGCAAGTGCGGCACAACCACACTATGCTCTCTCCTAAGTCAACACCCAGAGATCTACATACCCGAGCTGAAAGAACCTTGGTACTTCAGTGCGTCGGATTATCCCGATAAACAGAATGAGTATGTGAAACACTTTGCGCCCGCGGAGCCCCAGCAAAAGTTAGGTGAAGGCAGCGTAAGTTATTCCGGTTACCTAAAAGAAGACCTCTCTATATCAAGAATCCTAGAGAACAATCCCCGGTGTCGAATGATCTTTATCGCGCGCAATCCCTTACGCAGGATTGAGTCTAGCTACCGTGAAATGCATCATAGCGGTGTTCAGTTTGGGCTCAACGCACCCTACAGCCTCGGTGAAAACCTGGAGGTGTTCCCGCAGATGATCAACGATTCGCTTTTTTTTGAGCGGATTTCGAAATGGGTGACAGCTTTCGGTGAACAATCGATTCTGGTTGTATTTCTTGAGGATCTACAGCGTGACCCGGCGCGTGAGCTACTGCGCTGTTTCAAGCACCTGGGAGTTGATCCTGGATTTAAGTTGCAGGATCAGGCACCACTCAATGCGGGGAACACCAAGTATTATGATACGAAGCTGCTTCGATATCTTCGATGCCGGCCCTGGTCGGGGTTTAAGCTCGCCAAGCTTAACCCGGTTCAACAGGATCGTTTGTTTATTCCACTGGGCTTAAGGAAAGCGTTTCGCAAAGCTGTGATCTGGGACGAGCATTCGCTGCAGATGGTAAGAGCGCGCGTCCAGCCCGACAGCAGTAAGTTTCTCAAAGTCTATGGAAAACCAAGCGACTTTTGGAAGATCTAGCTTGATTGATGCGGTACCTTGTTTGATCGCCAGGCTTTATTTCGAAAGATAATTACGAATCCTGACGTTAAAGATGTACTTCGACTTCTGGTCCAATTCAGCGATAAGGGCCAGCCCTTACTGAGGTTTGATAGGCCCTATGCTGAGCTCGCGGCCTTCTCATAGAGCTCAAAGTCATCGGAATAGTATCGTCGGATGGCGTCATAGTGGCTGCTGTGAGTAAATGAATCCGTTTGTGTGCCGCCGATCTGCTGCACCTCATATGCGTTCAGTCCGCTGATTTCAGGGTGCACGATATTGGCTTTTTTGTTGACGTTGTCATGCTTGAGAGTGATCTCGAAGCCACACAATTTACCCAATTGCTCTTCGAGTTTGGAGAGATCTTCTATCCTGAAGATTTGTGCATCATCGCAGATACCTCGAAGATACAAATTTTGGGGTCGCCAATGAGGGTCAAGGCTATATGGATCCTGTTCTAGTAGATAGGAGGCGAATTCATCGAAACTAATGCCAGTGCGTAAATCGACTTCTTCGATTCTCTGGACAGCCTGTAGCACTGGTTTGGTGTGAAAGACGTTTCTTGGGTTGTGTCTGTTATAGACAAACTTCTCAAGATAGGCGCTCACCAATCGTTCGAATGGGTCTCTGACAACGCTGAACTTAAAATAGTCATCCGCTGCTAGAATCTGTCTGGCGAGGTCCATGGGCTTATCTTTCAACTGGGCACCGGTGTTGAAGCGATCTGTGACCATATGAATACCCAGTTTTTCCGCCACATCGGGTCGCTCAATACCCGCCAGATCCACCATCAGCGACTTGATAGATGTGCACGCACACTTTGCGATGGGTACATAAAGAATCTTATATTTTTCTGACACCATCATGGCGTTAAACGGCCATCTAAGTTTATTGTTTTTCTTGCGTGGCCAGATCTTTTCACCTGTAGCCATTACAAACTCTGCCGACTTTTGGCTAGGAATTTTGTTGATTGAGACCTCTTTCGCATGATTCGGATAATGTTTGTCTAGCCAGGCTTTTCCTTCGTGAACAATAGAGAGCGATATGGCTGCAGCGGATTCCATATTTCGTGCCGATACAACCACGTGAACCAGCTGTGTGTGGCTCTTTCCAGGCAGTACTCTTGTTTCGAGCAGCGTCCTCGGACCCTTACTCTCGAGCTGCTTGCCTTTGCCATCCAAAACTCTATAGGCGAACGCTATTCGAAGGTTTGCCCCTGGTTCGATCGCCTGATTCGAGTTATTTTGCAGCGTCACCTTCATATAGCCCTGGTTTTGTTGCTCTATCAGGTCGAGGGCGTCGGGAACATCAATCGATACGTGTTCCCAGAGCCCGGCCGGAGCTTCTTCCTTTAATCTGACCACGCGTCTTATGTTGCTGAGCACCATGTCATTTTAGTTCCTGATACATTGAAGACGAACACTCCTGTGTAACTACCCCGCCCCATATGTTTTGGGCTACGCTATAACCATCGATAGCTTTTGAGCTCCAGACGATTTTTTGCTTTGAAACAGATCCCTTCTGCTTCGAGTTTTTGACGCTGCGATGTGCGCTTTTGCGCCCCTCCGGGAACA